>NZ_OY781872.1:3120000-3173737 GCF_963677065.1 uncultured Methanoregula sp. | reverse complement strand
AACAAAACCCTATTCCGAAAGAACTGACATGGCTATCGTAGAAGTCAAAGTACCGCAACTGTCCGAATCCGTGGCCGAGGCCACCATGCTGACCTGGAAGAAAAAGGCCGGCGAGGCAGTGGCCGTGGACGAAATCCTGATCGAAATCGAAACCGACAAGGTCGTGCTGGAAGTGCCCGCACCGGCCGCTGGCGTGCTGGCGGAAATCGTGCAGGGCGACGGCGCCACCGTGGTGGCCGACCAACTGATCGCCAAGATCGATACCGAAGGCAAGGCCGGCGCAGCTGCTCCGGCTGCAGCCCCAGCGGCAGCGCCCGCTGCCGCAGCCGCGCCTGCAGCCGTCGCGGCGGCCGCAGGTGGTTCGAAGGGCGATGTGGCCATGCCGGCCGCCGCCAAGCTGCTGGCCGACAACAACCTGTCGGTGTCGGCTGTGGCGGGCACGGGCAAGGATGGCCGCGTGACCAAGGGCGACGTGCTGGCCGCCGTGGCCGGCGGCGTGAAGTCGACGGCTGCGGTGATCCCGACGGGCGTGCCCTCCAAGGTGCTGCCGCAGGTGGCCGCGCCTTCGTCGGCCCAGGACCTGGGTGACCGCCCCGAACAGCGCGTACCCATGAGCCGCCTGCGTGCCCGCGTGGCCGAGCGCCTGCTGCAGTCGCAGTCCACCAACGCCATCCTGACCACGTTCAACGAAGTCAACATGGCCCCCGTGATGGAGCTGCGCAAGAAGTTCCAGGACCAGTTCACCAAGGAACACGGCACCAAGCTGGGCTTCATGTCGTTCTTCGTGAAGGCCGCCGTGCACGCGCTCAAGAAGTACCCGGTGCTGAACGCGTCGGTGGACGGCAATGACATCGTCTACCACGGCTACTTCGACATCGGTATTGCCGTCGGTTCGCCCGTGGCCTGGTGGTGCCCATCCTGCGCAATGCCGACCAGATGAGCTTTGCCGACATCGAAAAGAAGATCGCCGAATTTGGCAAGAAGGCCGCCGAAGGCAAGCTGGGCATTGAAGAAATGACCGGTGGCACGTTCTCCATCTCCAATGGCGGCACCTTCGGCTCGATGATGTCCACCCCCATCATCAACCCGCCCCAGTCGGCCATCCTGGGCGTGCACGCCACCAAGGACCGTGCCATGGTGGAGAACGGTCAGGTCGTGGTGCGCCCCATGAACTATCTGGCGATGTCGTATGACCACCGCATCATCGACGGCCGCGAAGCCGTGCTGGGCCTGGTGGCGATGAAGGACGCACTGGAAGACCCATCGCGCCTGCTGTTCGACATCTAAGCGCTGAAAGCTGCAAGCATTGACCCACCCATGTGGCCTGGCCTGTGCTGGAGCCCGTCGGTGGGTCTTTTTCCAACTGATTGAGAGAGATTTCCCATGAGCAAACAATTCGATGTCGTCGTGATCGGCGGCGGCCCCGGTGGCTACATCGCTGCCATCCGTGCAGCGCAACTGGGCATGAATGTGGCCTGTATCGACGAATGGAAGAACGCAGCGGGCGGCCCGGCCCCCGGTGGCACCTGCACCAACGTGGGTTGCATCCCGTCCAAGGCGCTGTTGCAGTCGTCCGAGCATTTCGAGCACGCCAACAAGCACTTCGCCGACCATGGCATCAGCACCGGCAAGGTGACGATGGACGTGGCCAAGATGGTGGGCCGCAAGGACGCCGTGGTGAAGCAGAACAACGATGGCATCCTGTACCTGTTCAAAAAGAACAAGGTCAGCTTCTTCCATGGCCGCGGCTCGTTCGTGAAGGCCGCCGAGGGCGGCTACGAAATCAAGGTGGCGGGTGCCGCTGAAGAGACCTTGGTGGCCAAGCAGGTCATCGTGGCCACCGGCTCCAACGCCCGCGCGCTGCCCGGCGTGGCGTTCGACGAGGAGCACATCCTGTCCAACGACGGGGCGCTGCGCATCGGCGCCGTGCGAAGAAGCTGGGCGTGATCGGCTCGGGCGTGATCGGCCTGGAGATGGGGTCGGTCTGGCGCCGCCTTGGTGCCGACGTCACCGTGCTGGAAGGCCTGCCCACGTTCCTCGGCGCCGTGGACGAGCAGATCGCCAAGGAAGCCAAGAAGGCTTTCGACAAGCAGGGCCTGAAGATTGAGCTGGGCGTGAAGATCGGCGAGATCAAGGCCGGCAAGAAGGGCGTGAGCGTGGCCTACACCAACGCCAAGGGCGAGGCCGCGAGCCTGGACGTGGACAAGCTCATCGTTTCCATCGGCCGCGTGCCCAACACCATCGGCCTGAATGCCGAGGCGGTGGGCCTGCAGCTGGGCGAGCGTGGCGAGATCGTGGTCGACGGCGATTGCAAGACCAACCTGCCTGGCGTGTGGGCCGTGGGCGACGTGGTGCGCGGCCCCATGCTGGCGCACAAGGCCGAGGAAGAGGGCGTGGCCGTGGCCGAGCGTATTGCAGGCCAGCATGGCCACGTCAACTTCAACACCATCCCCTGGGTGATCTACACCAGTCCCGAGATTGCCTGGGTGGGCCGCACCGAGCAGCAGCTCAAGGCGGATGGCGTGAAGTACAAGGCCGGCACGTTCCCGTTCCTGGCCAATGGCCGGGCACGCGCGCTGGGCGACACGACCGGCATGGTGAAGTTCCTGGCCGACGCTGCCACGGACGAGATCCTGGGCGTGCACATCGTCGGGCCGATGGCCAGTGAGCTGATCTCCGAAGCCGTGGTGGCCATGGAGTTCAAGGCCAGCGCGGAAGACATCGCCCGCATCTGCCATGCCCACCCGTCATTGAGCGAAGCCACCAAGGAAGCGGCCCTGGCCGTTGACAAGCGCACGCTGAATTTCTGATTTTGCGTGAAATTGGCTGCTAGCGCTTATGTGTTAAGCGCTAGCAGCTATTTGTTTTATAGCGTTACAGTTCCAGGGCATTGTCAACGTGACCGTCAAACAGACCTACCTCGCTGAACTGGCCGCCAAGGGGTTCCAGAGCGATCCGGCGCAACTGCGCGCGGTGGACGCCTTGCAGCGTTGCGCGCGCGACTGGGCTGCATACAAATCGCGCCGCTCCAACGCCCTCAAGAAACTCATCAACCACCCCGAGGTTCCGCGCGGCGTCTACATGTACGGCGGGGTGGGGCGCGGCAAGAGCTTCCTGATGGATTGCTTCTTCAACGCCGTGCCGCTCAAGCGCAAGGTGCGGCTGCACTTCCACGAGTTCATGCGCGAGGTGCACCGCGAACTGGCCGCGCTGCAGGGCACGGCCAATCCGCTGGACATTCTGGGCGAACGCATCGCCAAGCGCTACAAGCTGATCTGCTTTGATGAGTTCCATGTGGCGGACATCACCGACGCCATGATCCTGCACCGCCTGCTGGTAGCGCTGTTTGAGAATGGGGTGGGGTTCGTCACCACGTCCAACTTCAAGCCGGATGAGCTGTATCCCGACGGCCTGCACCGTGACCGTATCCTGCCGGCCATTGCGCTGCTGAACGAAAAGCTGGAAGTGGTGAATGTGGACAACGGTACGGATTACCGACGCCGCACGCTCGAACAGGTCAAGCTCTACCACACCCCCCTCGGGGCGCAGGCAGATGCCGACATGAACGCGGCCTTCGACCAGCTGGCCGAGGTCCATGACGAAGACCCCGTGCTGCACATCGAGGCCCGCGAGATCCGGGCACGGCGCAAGGCGGGCGGGGTGGTCTGGTTCGATTTCAAGACGCTGTGCGGAGGCCCGCGCTCGCAGAACGACTACCTCGAGATCGCTTCGCAGTTCCATACAGTGCTGCTGTCGGATGTTCCGTACATGCCGGTCAACATGGCATCGCCCGCACGGCGTTTCACCTGGCTGGTGGATGTGTTGTACGACCGGCGCGTCAAGCTCATCCTGTCTGCTGCGGTGCCGCCCGAGCAGCTGTACACCGAAGGGCCGTTGGCTCACGAGTTTCCGCGCACGGTGTCACGGCTGCACGAGATGCAATCGAAAGAGTTTCTTGCACTGGACCGCCGCACGGTCGATACGGGGCTGACATGATGCACAAGGTCCAACGAGCCCTTGCAGTGGCACTGCTGGCCGCTGCGCCCGCGTGGGGGCAGCCCGCGGCGGAGCTGCCTGCACCGGCCGCGCCCTTCGCTACACCTGCAGAGCGGCAGGCCGAACGCGACCGTATCCAGCAGGAACGCCGCACCAGCACGACTGCCCGCAAGCGGGATGAGGCCGCCTGCTATCGCCGCTTTGCGGTGGAGGATTGCCTGCGTGACGTGCGCGCCAAGGCTCGGGTGACTGAGCTGGAATTGCGTGCCCGCGAGGTGCGGGTCAACGATGCAGAGCGCAGGGCCAAAGCTGCCGAACGCCTGCGCTCGATCGAGGAAAAGCAGCGCGTGGCGCCCGATCGTTCACAACCCCAGGGCTCTGCCAGGGGCGGCAACCGTGCAGCGCCACCCTTGGGAAGCGAGGCGTTGCAGAGCCAGCATGACCTAGAAGCGCGGCGCCGGGCACAGGAGCAGCGCAACCGGCAGCAGTCACATGCGGCCGACCAAGCCGAGCGGGCCCGTGATAACGCCGAACGTGCTGCAGCCGCGCGTTTGCGCCACGAAGAAAACCTGAAGTCCGCGCAGGAGCGGCGTGAGCGGGTCGAGAAAATGCAATCGCAAGCGGCTGCATCGGGTCGCCCGTCGGCAGCACCGCTGCCTGCGTCTTCGGGGCTGAATTCGGCCAGCAAACCCTGAAAGGTCCCACGCCGGCGGGCTGGCATGCGGGGCCACTGCAAAGGTTGCAGTTGCCGCGGCCGATGCGAAAAGCGCGTGCCCAAGGCGTGGATAAACCGCCCGCGCCAGCAGAGGGCCGGCAATGCGGGCTGTCGCTTGCCGGGTGCTCAGGCTTTTCCGCCAGGCACGGGGACGAGCCGGGCGATCTTTTTCTCTTCGACCAGGGCCTCGATCTTGACGATGACCAGTGAGAGGTTGTCGCCGCCGCCCCGTGCGCGCGAGCGGGCCTTGTCGATGAGGAATTCAGTGGCCTCGCGTGGCGAGAGCGAGTCGACCACCGACGCAAGTTCCGTGGGCGAAAAATAGTGCCATACCCCGTCACTGCAGGCCATCAGCACGTCACCCGGCCGCAGTTGTGGGATGGCGTGGGTGGTGATGGGTGGATCGCTCTCGGTACCCAGGCAGCCCACCAGGATGTTCGAGTGCGGGTGGTTGTTGGCTTCTGCTTCGCTTAGTTCGCCTCGATCGACCAGCGCCTGCACATACGAGTGGTCGCTGGTGCGGAACGCCAGCCGCGCACCTTCGAAGTGGTAAATGCGCGAATCGCCCGCATGGACCCAATGGCAGTCGCCCCGCGGGTTGATAAGAAACGCCGCGATCGTGCTGTGGGGTTCTTGTTCGGATGAAATGGCCGTGAGGCGGATGACGATATGCGCTTCTTCCACCATGTTCTTGAGCATGGCTGCCGGGTCGTCGGTTTCTGGCGAATAGCGTTCGAACAACTGGCGCGCCGTCATCATCACCTGGTCGGAGGCCTTGCGGCCCCCGCTGCGCCCACCCATGCCATCCGCGACCACCCCCAGCACGCATCCGTTGTAGCGTTCATGCGAGATCAGGGCCACCTGGTCTTGTTGGTATTCGCGGTCACCCTTGTGGATGCCGGTCGAAGCGATAAGGCGGAACGCTTTGGTCATGGGGTGATTGTGGGGGCCGACGCGACAAAACTCCGGGGAGGGATGCCGCCAGACCGCGTATTATCCGTCCGCTTGTGGTGTTTTTGCCATGCACTGCGCGCCTGCCGCAACCTTCTGTCTTGAAATCGAACCTGCATTTCCCCTCGCGCCAGCTCATTGATTTGCGCATGGCGCACGCCGATCTAGACGCCCGCATCGACCGTAGCGTGCTGGAGCCGGTGCCCGACGAGTTCCTGCTGCGGCGTTTGAAGAAACAGCGTCTCGCGCTGCGCGATCAGATTGACTGCCTGGAGCGCGCGCTGCAGCCACCAGAGCCCGCATGACGAGCTTGCAGGAAGCGGTTCACTCTGCGTTCAGTCCCGAAGGGGTGTTGGCGCAGATCGACGAACATTACCGTGCCCGCGAAGGCCAGATGTGCATGGCCGATGCGGTGGCGCAAACCATTGAGCACGGCGGCTGCTTGGTGGTTGAGGCCGGCACGGGGGTGGGCAAGACTTTTGCCTATCTGGTGCCAGCGCTGCTCAGCGGCGAGCGGGTTCTGGTGTCCACAGCTACGAAAGCCCTCCAAGACCAGCTCTTTGCACGCGACCTTCCCCAACTGGTGGCCGGTATGGCGCTTCCGGTGCGAACAGCGTTGCTCAAGGGGCGGGCGAGCTACCTATGCCTGCACCGCATGGAGCAGGCGCGCCTGGACACGGCGGCGCAGGAGCGTCAGGTGCAAAGGGTGTTGGCCAAAGTCGAGGTCTGGTCGCGCGCCACCCGCTCGGGCGATCTGGCCGAGCTGGCGGGGCTTGACGAGCGTTCGCCAATCATCCCGCTGGTCACCTCCACGCGTGAGAACTGCCTGGGCGCGTCGTGCGCCCATTTCCGCCAGTGCCACGTGAACCTCGCGCGCCGCGAGGCCCTGGCCGCTGATGTGGTGGTGATCAACCACCACTTGTTCTTTGCCGACATGGCCGTGCGCGAGTCAGGGATGGCTGAGCTGCTCCCCACAGTGCGGGTGGTGATTTTCGACGAGGCGCACCAGATCAATGAAACGGGGGTGCAGTTCCTGGGACTGCAGTTGTCCACTGGGCAATGGCAGGATTTTGCGCGCGACCTGCTCGCCGCGGGCTTGCGCCATGCCCGGGGCCTTGCCGACTGGGCGCAGCTGGCGGGTGAGATCGAGCGTGCGGTTGGCGACCTGCGGCTCGCGGTGGGCCCAGCCGTTGCAGGCACGCGGCTGCGTTGGACCTTGCAGGTTCCAGAGTCCCTGGCGCCCGATGCTTGGAATGGAGCCCAGCGACGCTTGTCGCTGGCATGCGTACAGGCCATGGAGGCGCTGGATGTCGTCAGCGGCGCATCCCTCGATTTTGTCCGTCTGGGCGAGCGTGGTTCTGAGCTGCTGGCGCGCTTAGGGCGTTTCGCTGCGCCCTGTGCGCCCGATGTGGTGCGCTGGGTCGAGGTGGCAGGGCAGGTGCGGCTGGTCGAGTCGCCGCTGGATATCGCGCAGACGATGCGCAGCCGCTTGCTTGCCGCCCCTACGGATGAAGCGGGAGATGACGAATGGCCTGCGTCCCCGCAGCACGCGAGGCGCGCGTGGATTTTCACGTCTGCAACACTGGGCGACGATCCCGGACTCACATGGTTCACCGAGCGTTGCGGCCTGCAGGATGCAAAGATTCTGCGCGTGGAAAGTCCGTTCGATTACGCAGCGCAGGCTGCGCTGTACGTCCCCCGATATTTGCCACGGCCCGCCGACCCCGGGCACAGTGCGGCCGTGGCGATGCTGGCCGGAGCGGCTGCCCTGCGGCTCGGGGGGCGGACGCTGGTTCTCACCACCACGCTCAAGGCTTTGCGCGCCATTGGTGATGAATTACAGGCGCGGTTCGGCGGCCCGCAGGGGCTGGAGGTACTGGTGCAGGGCGACTGGCCCAAGCGCCACCTGATGGAGCGGTTGCGCGAGGGCGCCAGCCGTGGTGGCCAGGGTTGCATCCTGGTGGCCTCGGCCTCATTCTGGGAAGGCTTCGATGTGCCGGGCGATGCCCTGCAACTTGTGGTCATCGACAAGCTGCCTTTTCCACCTCCCGGAGATCCGCTGGTGGATGCGCGCACGCAGCGCATCGAGGCCGAAGGCGGCAGTGCGTTTCGGGCCTATGCGTTGCCCGAAGCGGCTGTAGCACTCAAGCAGGGGGCCGGGCGCCTGATTCGAAGGGAGTCCGACCAAGGCATCCTGGTCGTGGGCGACACACGCATGGTGACGATGGGCTATGGCAAGCGCCTTCTCAGGGCGCTGCCCCCCATGAGGGTGTTGGAGAGTCCTCAGGACTTTGACGCAGCGCTGGACGCGCTCACCAGAACTTCCACCACGGATCCGATTTGGCCTTGAGGCCACCTTTGGCGAGCGCCCCCTGGGGGTAGGATGCCTCCATCACGCGCCGCGTGTCGTCACGCAGTTGGGTCATACCCAGGGCGTCGTACGACTGCATGAGAATGAACAGGGCTTCCTCGAGTGCGGGGACGCCTTGGTAGTCGGCCAGCGCTGATTGCGCGCGGCCGATCGCCGCTACATAGGCGCCGCGTTCGTAGTAGTAGCGTGCGACGTGGACTTCATACTGGGCCAGCGAATTGACGATGTATGTCATGCGCTGGCGCGCGTCTTTGGCATAGCGCGAATCGGGGAAGCGCGTCACCAGTTCACTGAACGATTCAAACGAATCCTTGGCAGCTTTCTGGTCGCGCTCGGACAGATCCTGCTGCGAGACCCATGAGAACAGGCCCAGGTTGTCGTTGAAGTTGACTAGGCCCTTCAGATACAGCGCGTAATCCAGCGCCGGGCTTGCGGGGTGGAGCTTGATGAAGCGGTCGAGCGTGGCAATGGCCTGTGCCTTCTCGCCGCCTTTGTATTGCGCATAGGCCTTGTCGAGCTGCGCCTGCTGAGCCAGTGGCGTGCCCGCCGCACGGCCTTCGAGCTTTTCGAGCAAGGGTACGGCCTTGTCGAATGCGCCAGAACCCAACTCGTCCTTAGCTTCCGAGTAGATGCGGTTGGGGCTCCAGCCCGCGGTCTTGTCTTCCGGTGTGCTGGAGCAACCCGCGAGCAGGCCGGCAGCCAGCAGGGCAGTGATAAGGGGCAGGGGGGCACGCAGCATTGCAGACAGCTTTCAGGCAAAAAGTGAACGTGTGTCCTGCGGGCACCGGGCCACCGCCAGCCCGGCAGGGGCGCAGGCGCAGCCAGACGCAGAACCTCGACAGACGTCGGCATTGTACCGACGGCGGCTTGGGCGCAGGACTGCCCCGAATGCGCATTCCGGGGTAGGGGGGAGGTGGGCTTCCTACAATGGAGCCCATGTTTGTTCACTTGCGCCTGCACACAGAGTTTTCCGTCGTTGACGGCACCAATCGCATCGATGATCTGGCCAAGGCGGCGGCCAAGGACGGCCAGCCGGCGCTGGCGATTACCGATCTCAACAACCTTTTCGGCGCCATCAAGTTTTACAAGGAAGCCCGCGGCAGGGGGGTGAAGCCCATTCTGGGAGCCGAGATCTTTCTGGAGGGCGAGGCGGGAGCGGCACCCTCGCGCATGCTGGTGCTGGTGCAGAGCCGCCAGGGTTACCTCAACCTGTCGGAGTTGCTGGCGCGCGCCTGGACCCGCAACGTGGTCAAGGCGCAGGCCCTCTGCACCTGGGACTGGCTGCAGGAACTGGGCGAGGGCTTGATTGCGATTGCCGGCGCCCAGGCGGGGCCGGTGGGGCAGGCTCTTATGAAAGGCGACGATGCGGGGGCAGCGGCGCTGGCACTGCGGCTTGCGGGAATATTTCCCCACCGCTTCTATATCGAGGTGCAGCGCGCGGGGCGCACTGACGACGAGGCCCATGTGGTGGCGGCCGTTCAGTTGGCAGCTAGGCTGCATCTGCCGGTGGTTGCAACCCATCCTGTGCAGTTCGCCACGGCCGATGACTACGAAGCCCATGAGGCACGGGTGTGCATTGCCGAAGGCGAGATTCTGGGTAACCAGCGGCGCGTGCGAAAGTTCACACGTGACCAGTATTTCAAGTCGTCGGCGCAGATGCAGGCGCTCTTTGCCGATCTGCCGACCGCATTGGCAAATACGGTGGAGATTGCCCGACGCTGCAACATCACCCTGATCCTGGGCAAGCCGCAGTTGCCCAACTTCCCCATCCCGCCCGTCAACGGACAGGTTCTTTCGGTGGACGACTATTTCCGCCACGTGTCATTCGAAGGGCTGGAGGAACGCTTGCGGCTGCTTTTCCCCGACGAGGCGCGACGCAACGCTGAGCGCCCGCGGTATGTGGAACGTCTGGAGTTCGAGCTGGGCACCATTCTCAAGATGGGGTTTCCGGGCTACTTCTTGATTGTGGGCGACTTCATCCAGTGGGCCAAAACGCATGGCTGCCCCGTTGGGCCGGGCCGCGGGTCGGGTGCCGGCTCGCTGGTGGCGTATGCCTTGAAGATCACCGATCTCGATCCTCTTGAATACAACCTGCTGTTCGAACGCTTCTTGAACCCAGAGCGGGTCTCCATGCCCGACTTCGACATCGATTTCTGCCAGTCCAACCGCGACCGCGTGATCGACTACGTGAAGGACAAGTACGGCAAGGACGCCGTCAGCCAGATCGCCACCTTTGGAACGATGGCCGCCAAGGCTGCCATCCGCGACGTGGGGCGCGTGATGGACATGAGCTACACCTTCTGCGACGGAATTTCCAAACTCGTGCCCGCCAAGCCAGGCATGTCCTACACACTGCAGTACCCGCCAGAGGTCAAGAAAGAGGGCGACAAGAACAATTACGCGCTGGAGTTGGAACCCTTGCTCTACGAACGCGTGCGCAAGGAAGAGGACGTCAAGACCGTCATCGAAATGGCGCAGAAGCTCGAGGGCATGACCCGCAACATCGGCATGCACGCGGGAGGCGTGCTGATTGCTCCGGGCAAGCTCACGGACTTTTGCCCGCTCTACCAGCAACCCGGTAGCGAGTCGGCCGTGAGCCAATACGACAAGGACGACGTGGAGGCCATCGGCCTCGTGAAGTTCGACTTTCTCGGCCTGGCCACGCTCACCATCCTGGAGATTGCGCGCGAGTTCATCATGAAGCGCCACAAGGGGCAGGAGAACTTCGCCTACGAGAACATTCCGCTCGACGACGGGCCCACTTACCGGTTGTTTTCTGAGGGCAAGACCGAAGCTGTGTTCCAGTTTGAAAGCCGGGGCATGCAGGGCATGCTGCGCGAGGCACGGCCGAGCCGGCTGGAGGACCTGATTGCGCTGAACGCGCTCTACCGTCCAGGCCCCATGGACCTGATTCCCACGTTCGTGAACCGCAAGCACGGCAAGGAGCCTGTGGAGTATCCGCATCCCCTGGTTGAGCCGGTGCTGTCAGAAACCTACGGGATCATGGTGTACCAGGAGCAGGTGATGCAGACCGCCCAGGTACTGGGTGGCTACAGCCTCGGCGGTGCCGACATGCTGCGCCGCGCCATGGGCAAGAAGAAGGCCGAGGAAATGGCCGAGCACCGGGCCATCTTCCGCAAAGGCGCGGCTGAAAAGGGCATCAGCCAGGACAAGGCCGATGAAGTGTTCGACCTGATGGAAAAGTTTGCTGGCTACGGCTTCAACAAGTCGCACGCCGCAGCCTATTCACTGCTGGCGTACCACACCGGCTGGTTGAAGGTGCATTACACGGCCGAATTCTTCTGCGCCAACATGACCGTGGAAATGGACGACACCGACAAGCTCAAGGTGCTGTTCGAGGACGCGAAGAAGAATTTCGGGCTGACCTTCGAGCCTCCGGATGTGAACCGCGGCATGTACCGGTTCGAGCCGGTGACGGACAAGGTGATCCGGTATGGGCTGGGGGCCGTCAAAGGTACCGGGCAGCAGGCCATCGAAGCCATCGTCGCCGCCCGTGAGGGGCGTGGCGAGGGGCCGCAGGGATCGACGAAAGGCCCATTCAAGAGCCTGTTCGATTTCTGCGTGCGGGTCGATCGTGCACGCCTGAACAAGCGTACCGTCGAGGCACTTATCAAGGCAGGAGCCTTCGACTCCCTCAACCTCAACCGTGCGGCGATGGTGGCATCCATCGACCGTGCATTCGATTTTGCTGCCGCCACGCTGGCGAACGTGAACCAGGGCGGACTCTTCGACATGATGGGGGAGGATGCCCACGGCTCCAGTACGCAGGAACCCGATCTGGTCGATGTTGTGCCCTGGGGCATCAAGGAACGGCTTACCCAGGAAAAAACGGCGGTGGGCTTTTATCTGTCGGGGCATTTGTTCGACGAAGTGGCGCAGGAAGTCCGCCGATTTGTGCGCACCCAGATCGATGAACTGCTGGACAGCCGCGAACCCCAGATCCTGGCAGGCATCATCAGCGACTTCCGGGTGATCAATGGCCAGCGTGGCAAGCTGGGCCTGTTCCGCCTGGATGACAAATCCGGAGTGATCGAGGCTTCGGCCGATGAGGCGCTGCTCAACACCTACCGCAACCAGCTCAAGGAAGACGAGTTTGTCGTAATGCTGGGGCGGTTACAGCTCGACCATTTCAGCGGGGGGCTGCGCGTGAAGGTCCAGCAGGTGTGGGACCTGGCCGGCGCCCGTGCCCGGTTTGGCAAATACCTGCATGTGGTGATGGGTGACAAGTCTCCCGACGTGAAGCGCCTGGTGCAGGAATTTCCGCCCCGGCGCGAAGAGGCCCCGGAGGGCGATTTGGTGCATGGGCTGCGTGTGCGCATGGGGGTGCGCTGCGCAGAGCCGCGCGGTTCAGCGGTAGCCGAACTTCAACTCGGCGATGCCAGCCGGTTCTATCCCACCGACGCGGCGCTGGCTGCATGGAGCGCCGGGGTGGGCTCGGGTACTGCGACGGTGATCTACGAGTAGCCCGGTTGCGGGCGGGGTCGTTCATTCGGATTGAAAAAGCGGTGCGTGTCACCAGTTGTTCAGGGCGGCCATACGCCTTGTGGATCGCTAGAATGAATTTCATGGCAACAAAACCACCC
Source organism: uncultured Methanoregula sp. (assembly GCF_963677065.1). Taxonomy (NCBI): domain Archaea; kingdom Methanobacteriati; phylum Methanobacteriota; class Methanomicrobia; order Methanomicrobiales; family Methanoregulaceae; genus Methanoregula; species uncultured Methanoregula sp. The sequence continues at coordinate 3,161,100 of NZ_OY781872.1, read as the reverse complement.
TCGACCCCCACTGCACCGCCACCCGTTCGGCCCGCTCAGGATGACGGCGGTTCTGTCGTGCTCGAGAGACGCGCGCAAAAGGCCCGACCGCCCCAGATGTACCAAGTCGTCATGCTCAATGACGACTACACGCCCATGGAGTTCGTCATCGTGGTGCTCCAGGAGTTTTTTAACAAGGATCGCGAGACGGCGACCCAGATCATGCTCAAGATCCACCTCGACGGCAAAGGCATCTGCGGGGTTTACTCCCGTGACGTGGCAGCCACCAAGGTGGATCAGGTGCTCGAGGCCGCCTTAAAGGCGGGTCACCCCCTTCAATGTGTGAGTGAGCCTGTTGAATAACAGGTTTCTCGTCCCGATCTACAGTTATCCCTTCCCCCGCAAGCACAAAGGAGTTCACATGATTGCCCAGGAACTGGAAGTCAGCTTGCACATGGCCTTCGTCGAGGCCCGTCAGCAGCGCCACGAGTTCATCACCGTGGAGCATCTGTTGCTTGCATTGCTCGATAACCCCAGCGCAGCGGAGGTGCTGCGCGCATGTTCGGCGAATATCGATGATCTGCGTTCATCGCTGTCGAACTTCATCAAAGACAATACGCCCCAGGTCGCAGGATCTGACGAGGTGGATACGCAACCCACGCTGGGCTTCCAGCGTGTGATTCAGCGCGCGATCATGCACGTGCAGTCCACGGGCAACGGCAAGAAAGAAGTCACCGGCGCGAACGTGCTGGTGGCCATCTTCGGCGAAAAGGATTCTCATGCCGTGTACTACCTGCACCAGCAGGGCGTCACGCGCCTGGATGTGGTCAACTTCATTGCCCATGGCATCAAAAAAGGCGAGCCTCCAGAGCCTGCGAAGGCCGAGAACCAGGCCGAAGGCGAAGAAGGCGGTGGCGGCGAGCGTAACGAGAAGGCCTCGCCACTGGAGCAGTTCACCCAGAACCTGAACCAGGCGGCCAAGGACGGCAAGATTGATCCGCTGATCGGCCGCAACTATGAGGTCGAGCGCACGATCCAGATCCTGTGCCGCCGCCGCAAGAACAACCCCCTGCTGGTGGGCGAGGCCGGTGTGGGGAAAACCGCGATTGCCGAAGGCTTGGCTTGGCGCATCACGCAGAACGACGTACCGGAGATCCTGGCCGAGGCCACGGTGTATTCGCTCGACATGGGCGCGCTGCTGGCGGGCACCAAGTACCGGGGTGATTTCGAGCAGCGCCTCAAGGGTGTGCTCAAGTCCCTCAAGGACAAGCCCAACGCCATTCTGTTCATCGACGAAATCCACACCCTCATCGGTGCGGGCGCTGCGTCGGGTGGCACGCTGGACGCGTCCAATTTGCTCAAGCCGGCGCTTTCCAGCGGCCAGCTCAAGTGCATCGGTGCGACCACGTTCACCGAGTACCGAGGCATCTTCGAAAAAGACGCTGCGCTGTCGCGCCGGTTCCAGAAGGTGGACGTGGTTGAGCCCACCGTGGCCGAAACCATTGACATCCTCAAGGGCCTGAAGTCCCGCTTCGAAGAGCACCATAGCGTGAAGTACGCGGCAGCAGCCCTGCAGGCGGCCGCCGAACTGAGCGCCAAGTACATCAACGACCGCCATCTGCCTGACAAGGCCATCGACGTCATCGATGAAGCCGGTGCCGCCCAGCGCATCATGGTGCCAAGCAAGCGCAAGAAGACCATCGGCAAGGCCGAGATCGAAGAGATCGTGGCCAAGATTGCGCGCATTCCGCCTGCCAATGTGTCGAATGACGACCGCGGCAAGCTGCAGACGCTCGAGCGCGACCTCAAGAGCGTGGTGTTCGGCCAGGACAAGGCACTCGAAGTGCTCGCCAGCTCTGTGAAGATGGCGCGCTCGGGCCTGGGCAAGGGCGACAAGCCGATTGGCTCGTTCCTGTTCAGCGGCCCCACCGGCGTCGGCAAGACCGAGGCGGCCAAGCAGCTCGCCTACATCATGGGCATCGAGCTGATCCGCTTCGACATGTCGGAATACATGGAACGCCATGCCGTGAGCCGCCTGATCGGTGCACCCCCGGGCTATGTCGGCTTTGACCAGGGCGGCTTGCTGACCGAAGCCATCACCAAGAAGCCGCACGCGGTGCTGCTGCTCGACGAGATTGAGAAGGCGCACCCGGACATCTTCAACGTGCTGCTGCAGGTCATGGACCATGGCACGCTGACGGACAACAACGGTCGCAAGGCCGACTTCCGCAACGTGCTCATCATCATGACCACGAACGCGGGCGCCGAGACCATGAACAAGGCGACCATCGGCTTCACCAACCCACGGCAGGCGGGCGATGAGATGGGCGACATCAAGCGCCTGTTCACGCCCGAGTTCCGCAACCGGCTGGACGCCATCGTCAACTTCAAGGCGCTCGACGAGCAGATCATTCTGCGCGTGGTGGACAAGTTCCTGCTGCAGCTGGAGACCCAACTGGCCGAGAAGAAGGTGGAGGTCACCTTCACCGACACCCTGCGCAAGCACCTCGCCAAGAAGGGGTTTGATCCGTTGATGGGCGCGCGCCCGATGCAGCGCCTGATCCAGGACACCATCCGGCGCGCCCTGGCGGACGAGCTGTTGTTTGGTCGCTTGACTGAAGGTGGGCGTCTGACGGTCGACATCGACGTCAAGACCGACGACAAGGGTGTGGAAACCTCGGAGGTTCTGCTGGACATCCAGCCGCTACCGAAAAAGGAGCGTTCTGCGAAGTCCGAACCCGCCGAGCCCGAAGAGGCCACCGCAGACTGAGCACGACCGCTCTCACTGGCAGAGGCCGGCAAGCCAAGTGCTTGCCGGCCTTTTTGTTGGGCGCAATGGCGCGCTTGCCAGGGAAGGCTTGCAGGCTCCTTGCAATGTGAATGTTGTACAGAAAAGCCCGCCCCGGCCATGGACCGCAGACTTTTGCCGCTAAGATCAGCCCAGAGGGGAGCGCTGGTTCACCGCAGCGAAAAACCAAAAACGGATGCTGACATTGGCCGGAAAAGTCCACATACAACATGTCGCCGGGATGCGACGTGCTTTGTCCGTTTTGGGGGGGCTTGCCTTGCTCCTGCTGGCATCGTGGGCCTATTTTTCCAGCGCACCCACAGCCCCGGTGAAGGATTTCCTCACCGCCCACCAGATTCTCGAGAGCCTCTCGATCGCCGTGTCGGTACTGGTGTTTGCCGTCGGGTGGCACGCCTGTCGCCTCAACCCCCAGCGCAACGTATTGATACTCGCCTGTGGATTCCTCGGTGTCGCGCTGCTCGATTTCTCGCACATGCTGTCGTATGCGGGGATGCCTGACTATTTCTCGCCCAATTCGGTTTCCAAGGGCATATGGTTCTGGCTTCCCGCGCGGTATGTTGCTGTGCTGACGCTGCTGCTGGCGGTGGTGTTGCCCTGGAATGCACCTGACACCAATGAAATGGGCCTCGCACTGCGTTTGCAGCCCGTTGCCTTGGTGCTTGCGCTGATTGGTGCCATCCATGCCGTGGTGCTGCATTACCCGCACATGCTGCCGGACGTGTTTGTGCCCGCCACGGGCCTGACCGGCTTCAAGATAGGCGCCGAATACGGCCTGATCGCTCTGCACGTGCTGGTTTTCAGCCTGCTTTTGCGGCAGATGCGGCAGCCTACGATCTTCAACGCCCCGCCCCTGCTGGCGGCCGTCGGCACCATGGGGTTGGGAGAGTTTTTCTTCACTCTGTACGTGGACGCGGCAGACCATTTCAACCTGCTGGGCCACGTGTACAAGCTGCTCGGCTACCTGTTTCTATACCGTTCGATCATCCAGGGCACCATCGAGGCGCCTTATCGGGCCTTGGCGCGGTCTGAAAAGAGCCTCAAGGCGGTGCTTGATTCTGTTCCCGACCTGATGTTCGAGATGACGCGCAGTGGTCGCTATCTGCGCGTTCACACCCGGGTGCCGGGGTTGAGGGCGCGCGTACCCGAGCAGATGGCAGGGCGCACGATCGACGAGGTATTGCCGCCCGATGCTGCCGGTGTGGTGCGCACGGCACTGGCGCAGGCCGAAGCAACGGGCCATACGCAAGGGCAGCAGTTCGCGCTCGACATGACCGATGGCAGGCACTGGTTCGAGCTGTCGGTGGCCCGCATTCAGGATCCGGGGTTTGCTGATCCACGCTTCGTCGTGCTCTCGCGCGACGTGACGCAACGCATGCAGGACCTGGATGCGTTGCGCAAGCTGCGTCACGCGGTCGAGCAGACGCCGCATTCCATCATCATCACCAACCTGCGCGGCCAGATCGAATATGTGAACCCCTCGTTCACGACGGTGACCGGCTATGGCTTCGAGGAAGTGATCGGGCGCAACCCGCGCATGCTGGGCGCGGGCAAGACTTCGGCGGAGGTCGTGGCGCAGATGTGGGAGCGCCTGCAAGGCGGGCTTGCCTGGAAGGGCGAACTACTCAACCGCCACAAGACGGGCCGCGAAGTCTGGGAGTCTGTGTCGATTTCGCCCATGCGGGATGAGCAGGGAACGATCACGCACTACATCTCAGTGCAAGAAGACATTTCTGAGCGCAAGAGCAACGAGGAGCGCATCCGCCGCCTGGCCAATTTCGACGCGCTTACCGGCCTGCCCAACCGCGCCATGTTCTCTGCGCGGTTCAGCCAGGCGCTGGGCCTTTCGCAGCGCAGCGAGGGTTCGCTGGCGCTTTTGTACCTCGATCTCGACCGGTTCAAGAACGTGAACGACTCGCTCGGGTACGCCGTGGGCGACGGCGTGCTGATCGACGTTGCCCACCGACTCAAGGCCCTGCTGCGGGATGAAGACACGGTGTCGCGCTACGGGGGTGATGAATTTCTGGTGGTGTTGCCGCTCACCACGGCCCAGGGTGCCGCCCATTTCGCAGAACGGCTGCACGGTGAGCTGAGCAAGGCCTGTCAGGTGGAAAGCCATGCGTTGCTGGTGACGTTTTCTGTGGGCATTGCGATGTACCCCGGCGACGGACGCGACATGGAAGCGCTGACCCACCATGCCGAGGTGGCCATGTACAAGGCCAAGGAAATGGGGCGGGACCACTACTGTTTCTTCTCGGCGGACATGCAGGCGCAGTCTTCGCGGTTGCTGCGCATCGAAAACGGCCTGCGCACAGCCGTCGCCCAGGGTGAGATGTCGTTGCATTTCCAGCCGCAGTGGCGTGTGCATGACGGGCGCATGGTGGGCGTTGAGGCCCTCTTGCGCTGGACCCACCCCGAGCTGGGCGTGGTCGGCCCGGCAGAGTTCATCCCCGTGGCGGAAAGCAGCGGCCAGATCATAAGCATTGGCCTGTGGGTGCTCGACACCGCGCTGGCCTGCCTGCGTCGCTGGCGGGACGAGGGCCACACCGATCTGACGGTGGCCGTGAACCTGTCGCTGGCGCAGTTTCGCCACCCCGATCTGGTGGAGGTGGTGCAGAAAGCGCTTCAACGCGCTGGCGTTCCTGCCCAGGTGCTTGAGCTCGAATTGACCGAAAGCATTGCCATGCACGAGCCGGAGAAGGCCATCGCCTGCGTGCGGGCCCTGGCCGATCTGGGCGTGCAGCTCTCGCTGGACGATTTCGGCACGGGGTACTCGTCCTTCAGCTATCTGCAGCGGCTGCGTTTGCACCGGCTCAAGATCGATCAATCGTTCGTGCGCAATCTGGACACGGCGCGCGGCACGTCCATCGTGCGCGCCATTGTGGAAATGTCCCGCAGCCTGGGGCTGGCGACCATTGCAGAGGGCGTTGAGACGCCCCATCAGCTGGAGGCGCTGGCAGGCTTGTCCTGCGACATGGTGCAAGGCTACCACCTGAGTCGCCCCTTGCCTGTGCCCGCGCTGGAGACGCTGCTCGAGCAGCGTGCGTCCGTCTTTGACGCGCAAGCGTGAGGTGGTGCCGGTCTTTCGAGACCGGTGGTTGGGTATCAAATTGATAGCGACTTTCGTACGCTGGTAAAGCGCTACCGCCCTGAAAAGCACCAAATTCTGACGATCGCGCTCCCGATCTTGTTACATTGCAGGTCATCCTCTCGCCACCATTGTCTCGCGCATGCCTCCCCACACCTTTCTCTGGCACGACTACGAAACCTTCGGCGCCAATACGCGGCGCGATCGGCCCGCGCAATTCGCCGCCATCCGCACCGACGCCGAACTGCGCGAGGTGGGGGAACCGCTGATGCTGTACTGCCAGCCGGCCAACGATTACCTGCCGGACCCACAGTCGTGTCTCATCACGGGCATTACGCCTCAGCTCTGTCTCGAAAAAGGCGTGCCGGAGCATGAATTCGCCAACCGCATCGAGGCTGAGTTCGCGCAACCCGGCACCATCGGTGTGGGGTACAACACCATCCGTTTCGATGACGAGATCACGCGCTTCATGTTCTGGCGCAACCTCATCGACCCGTATGCACGCGAATGGCAGAACCAATGCGGCCGCTGGGACTTGCTCGACGTGGTGCGCATGACCTATGCGCTGCGGCCCGACGGCATCCACTGGCCGCGCAAGGAAGACGGCTCCCCCAGCTTCAAGCTGGAGCACCTCTCGAAGGCCAACGGCCTCGTGCATGAGGCGGCCCACGACGCGCTGTCGGACGTGCGCGCCACCATCGCGTTGGCGCGGCTGATCCGCCAGCACAATCCCCGGTTGTTTGACTTTGCGTTGTCGCTTCACAAGAAGGACAGGGTGGCCGCCGAGCTGCGTCTGCCGGCCACGGCGCTCACGGCGCGGCCGTTCCTGCACGTGTCGGGTATGTTTCCGGCCGAGCGTGGCTGCCTGGCGGTGATGTGGCCGCTGGCCAGCCACCCCACCAACAAGAACGAGGTGATTGCCTGGGACCTCGCCCACGATCCCCGTGAATTGGCCGCACTGGGCACCGAAGAGATCCGCCTGCGCATGTTCTCCCGGGCGACCGACTTGCCTGAAGGTGTTACCCGGCTGCCCATCAAAACGGTGCACCTCAACAAGTCGCCCATGGTGGTGGGCAACGTGAACACGCTCACGCCTGCGCTGGCCCAGCGGTGGGGTATTGATCTTGTCCAGGCCGCGCAGCATGCCGAGGTGGCGCGCAGTCTGCCCGACATGAGTGGCATCTGGCCTGCCGTGTTCGCGCGCCCGGCAGAGCCCGCCGCCGATGTCGACCAGGACCTGTATGGGGGCTTTGTAGGCAACAGCGACCGGCGCCGTCTGAACGATTTGCGCGTGATGGATGGCCCAAGGCTTGCCGCTGCGCGCACGGGCTTTGACGATCCGCGCCTGGAAGAGCTGGTGTGGCGCTACCGTGCCCGCAACTTTCCGGCCACGCTCTCGCCCGAAGAAGCCGAGCGGTGGGAGACTCATCGCGCCGCATGTCTGTTTGACGGGCAGGGCGGGGCGCGCACGGTGGACCAGTTGTTCACCGAGATCGACCAGATTTCCGAAACCGCGGACGACGAACGCACCCAGGAGATCCTGGGTGCCTTGTACGATTACGCTGAGCACATTGCACCCGAACGGTAGTCCCACGGAGCGTTGCGCGCCTTCCGCCCCATGGGGCGCACCCGCTGGCTTGGCGGGGCCAGCCCCACGGGCACGTTGGTGTGCGGGGCGCCGGTTTCAGGGGCCATGAACCCATTGCTGAGAGATACCCACAGATTGTTATGACGAAACCGCAGAACCATTGTTTCACCACCGAGATCGTGCATGCCGACCGCCTGGGCGGCGCCGAGCACGGCGCCATCCACCAGCCCGTCCACACCTCGGTGCAGTATGGATTCGACAAAGTCGAAGACCTGATCGCCGTGTTCCAGGGAACCGCCAAGGGCGGCTTCAACTACGCCCGCCAGGGGACACCCACCACGGCGGCCCTGGAAGCCAAGCTCACGCAGATGGAGCAAGGGCAAGGCTGCATCGTCTTCTCGACCGGCATGGCGGGCATCTGCGCCATCTTCCTCACTCTGCTCAAGGCGGGTGACCATTTGGTGGCCAGCAAGTTTGTCTTTGGCAACACCAACAGCGTGTTCGGCACCCTGGCGGATCTGGGGGTGGATGTCACGACCGTGGACGCGACGGATGCCGCACAGGTGGCTGCCGCCGTGCGCCCGAACACGCGCATGGTTTTTGTCGAGACCATCGCCAACCCCGGCACACAGATTCCCGACCTGGAGGGCATCGGCGCGTTGTGCCGGCAGCGCGGTCTGCTCTACGTGGTGGACAACACCGTGGCTTCACCCTACCTGTTTCGCCCCGGTTCGGTGGGCGCGGGCCTGGTGGTCCATTCACTGACCAAGAGCATCGGCGGACACGGCGATGCCTTGGGAGGGGCTGTGATCGACACCGGGGTTTTCGACTGGAGCGCGTACCCGAATATCTTCCCGGCATACCGCAAGGGGCTGGCCAAGGGCTGGGGCCTGCAGCAACTGCGCAAGAAGGGCCTGCGCGACATGGGCGGCACCCTGTCTTCGCATGCGGCGCACCAGATTGCCCTCGGTGCCGAGACATTGGCGCTGCGCATGGAACGCACCAGCGCTACCGCGCTGACGCTGGCGCGGTGGCTCGAGCAGCATCCCGCTGTGGCGCGGGTGTTCTACCCCCTGCTCGAGTCCCATCCGCAGCATGCGCAGGCCCGGAAGCACCTCAAGGCGGGCTCGTGGCTGCTGTCTTTCGAACTGCGCAATCCCGAGCAGTGCCTGCCCTTGTGCAATCGCCTTCAGTTGCCCATCAAGGCGACGGGCCTGGCCGATACGCGCACACTCATCATCCCGGTGGCCCACACCATCTTCTGGGAGGCAGGCCCCGAGGTGCGGGCCAACATGGGCATCGGTGACAGCATGATTCGATTGTCCGTGGGGTTGGAGGACGTGCAGGACCTGCTGGCCGACTTCGAGCAAGCGCTGGCGGCGGCCTGATCTCCGTCACCCAACGCGTGCCGCGCAAGTGAGCGGCACGCTTGTCGTGGTGCAAGCCGGCCGACAGGCCGTCGTGCTAAGGTAGCAAAAAACGCAGGTGGGGCCTGGCCTCATACCTGACGAAAGGAGACCTATGCACACCGAGCTGGTTGCCACGGCGGGCTTTCGTGGCCCCGTTGCCACTGCCATGCCGCCGCAGGAGCTGATCCGGCATGCGCATGCGCGCTCTGCAGCCTACGGGCTGCGCGCGCAGGATGTGGTCGAGGCCGCGCCCCTGGCTGGCGCTGACCTGCGCACGGCACTGCAGCGCAACCAGACGCTCGCGGCACACGCCCTGCCGGTCATGGAGACCCTCTTCGCCCAAATCGCAGGCACCCGTAGCATGGTGCTGCTGACCGACCCGCAGGGCGTCATCCTGCACGCCGTGGGGGATGACGATTTCGTGGCGCGCGCCGACCGGGTGGCGTTGCGGCCGGGCGGGGTCTGGAGCGAGGAGCGCAAGGGCACCAATGCCATCGGAACCGCGCTGACCTCTGGCCAGGCGGTGCAGGTGCATGCCGGCCAGCACTACCTGCGCGCGCATCAGTTTCTCACCTGTGCCTGCGTCCCCATCCTCGACCCGCAGGGCGTGGCTTTGGGCGCGCTGGACGTGAGCGGTGACCACCGGGGCCAGAGTCCGCACACCATGGCCCTGGTGCGCATGTCCGCGCAGATGGTGGAGAACCACTTGTGGAGCAAGGTGCACGAAGACGCTGTGTGCCTGCGCTTTCATGCGCGGCCCGAATTCCTCGGCACCCTGATGGAGGGGCTGGCCGCATTCACGCCGGAAGGCCGCTTCCTTTCAGCCAACCGCAGCGGGCAGTTCCAGCTGGGGATGTCCCTGCAGGCGTTGCAGGCCTACACTTTTGCGTCGCTGTTCGGCATGGAAATGGCCAGCGTGCTGGCCCACTGCCGCAGGGCTGCGCCAGGCTTGCTGTCGCTGCGGCTGCCCAGCGGGGTGAGCGTGATGGCAGAGGTGGGGTACCGCCCGGCATCGGCGCGCTGGACGGTGCCCAATGCCGGCGTTCCGCGTCCGGCGGAGGTTCCGACGGCTGCGCCACGACCTGCGCGCCTGTCGGGGCTGCGCTATCTGAACACGGGCGATGCCCAGCTTGCCCATGTGATCGAACGCGTTACCAAGCTGTTGGGGCGGGGTATTGCCACACTGATCCTGGGCGAGACCGGCACCGGCAAGGAATTGTTGGCCCGGGCCATGCACCACGACGGGCCACGGCGGCAGGGGCCCTTCGTGGCGGTCAATTGCGCGGCGATACCCGAGTCGCTCATCGAGTGTGAACTGTTCGGCTATGAAGAGGGCGCCTTCACGGGGGCGCGGCGCAAGGGCAGTGCCGGCAAGATCGTGCAGGCCCATGGCGGGACGCTGTTTCTGGACGAGATCGGAGACATGCCCTTGTCGATGCAGGCGCGGTTGCTGCGCGTGCTGCAGGAGCGCAGCGTAGTGCCCCTGGGTGGTGCGCGCGCGGTAGAGGTCGACGTCAACGTGGTGTGCGCCACGCACCGCAACCTGCGCGAGATGATGGCTGCAGGTACGTTCCGCCAGGACCTGTACTACCGGCTCAACGGGCTGGTGGTGCGTCTGCCAGCGCTGCGCGAGCGAACCGACCTCTCCGTCATTGTCGAGCGGATGCTGCGCACGCTGCCCGAGGACGGCCCTTCAGGGGGGCATCCGGCGCAGCCCCTGCGTGTGGCGCCTGATGTGATGGCCTTGCTGCAGGGTTATGGCTGGCCAGGCAATCTGCGCCAACTGGCCAACGTGCTGCGCACGGCGGCGCTCATGGCAGAGGGCGAGGCGCCAGAGGGCGAGATCCGCCGTCACCATCTGCCCGAGGATTTTCTCGAGGATTGCCTGACGCCCGCTCCGCAAGAGACCGTCGCCGCCACGCAGCTGGGCGTCGCACCTCTTGGCGCGGCGCAACCTGAAGGTGCTGCGGTGCAGCGCCTGGTATCGGTCACGGCGGGGGCGCTTGAGCAGGCGCTGGCGACCCACGGTGGCAACGTGTCGGCGGCCGCGCGGGCGCTGGGGGTGTCGCGCAACACCGTGTACCGTTACCTGCGGACAGCCGGCTCGGCAACGCGCTTCGACGGCGCCTGAAAGGGCGGCGCGCCGGTTGCGCCTTCGGGGCGAACGGGACCCATTGGGCTCGGCGCCGGCGTGGGCCCGCTGCCATGGTCCGCAGCATGGCCCCGGCGAGCTCTTTGGGCGTTCGCCGCGCAGTGTGGGGCCCGCATGCGCGCCGCACAAAGCCTTCAAGTCCAGGGATTTTTCGGGGGAGAAGCGGCGCGCGGTGTATCACGCCAATCCGTTCTGTTGTGCAGAGTGCATCGCTCGCCCTGGGCATCAAGGGCTTGCGAGAGCGTTGGATTCCTCGTCGCTCCAGGGCCGGGGCCGGGCCACGAAATGCAGACCGGTACCTCCGTCGAGAGAAAACATGGCGCCATGCCCCGGTACGGCATCGATGATGAGTTGGGTGTGCTGCCAGTAGGTGAACTGCGCCTGGCCCACGTACACCGGTGCGCCGGCGAGATGGCCCAGCAGTACGTCGCTGTCTCCGATGGCGAATTCGGCGGCTGCAAAGCACATGGGAGCGCTGCCATCGCAGCACCCCCCCGATTGATGGAACAGCACCGGCCCGTGCCGGGCCTGCAGGCGCTCGATGAGGTCGATGGCCTGCGGCGTGGCAGACACCCGAGAGGGCGGGGTGGGCATGGTCATGCAGCCATGTCGATGACGACGCGTCCCTGGATCTGGCCTTTGCGCATGCGCTCGAACACGTCGTTGATGTTCTCCAGCTTTTCGGTGGAGACGGTGGCCCGCACCTGCCCGCGCGCGGCAAAATCGAGCGACTCCTGCAGATCGAGCCGGGAGCCCACGATGGAGCCGCGCACGGTCACGCCGCGCAGCACCATGTCGAAGATCGACAGCGGGAAGTTGCCCGGCGGCAGGCCATTGAGCGACACGGTTCCGCCACGTCGCACCATGCCCAGTGCCTGTTCAAACGCCTTGGGCGACACTGCCGTCACCAGCGCGCCGTGGGCGCCGCCGATCTCCTTTTGCAGGAAGGCCGCCGGGTCGGTGTTGCGGGCATTGACGGTGACGCTGGCACCGAGCGTGCGGGCCAGTTCGAGCTTCTCGTCTTCCACATCCACGGCCGCCACGTTCAGACCCATGGCCTTGGCGTACTGCACCGCCATGTGCCCCAGCCCGCCGATACCCGAGATGGCCACCCAGTCGCCCGGCCGCGTATCGGTGACCTTGAGGCCCTTGTACACCGTGACGCCGGCGCACAGCACCGGCGCGATGTCCACAAAGCCAATGTCCTTGGGCAGATGTCCCACGTAGTTCGGGTCGGCCAGCGCATAGTCGGCGAAGCCGCCGTTGACCGAATAGCCGGTATTGGACTGCGATTCGCACAGCGTTTCCCAGCCGCCCAGGCAGTGCGTGCAGTAACCGCAGGCCGAGTGCAGCCAGGGCACGCCCACACGGTCGCCCTCCTTGACGTGCTTGACCCCGCGCCCGATCGCGGCCACGAAACCCACGCCCTCATGCCCGGGGATGAAGGGCGGCTGCGGCTTGACGGGCCAGTCGCCTTCGGCCGCGTGCAGATCGGTGTGGCATACGCCAGAAGCCTCGATCTTCACGAGGATCTGGTTGTCGTCCGGCACGGGTACGGGCACTTCTTCGATGCGCAGCGGCTTGCCAAACTCCCGGACTACGGCAGCCTTCATGGTGGTGCGGGTCATGCATCAACTCCTGAAAAGGGGAATGGTGAAAAGCCGGGGCTTCGGTCAGAGGCCCCGGCACGGGTTGCATCGGCTCAGAAGAAGCCCAGGGGTTGCTGGGTGTAGCTCACCAGCAGGTTCTTGGTCTGCTGGTAGTGGTCCAGCATCATCTTGTGGTTTTCGCGGCCGATGCCCGACTGCTTGTAGCCGCCAAAAGCCGCATGGGCGGGGTACTGGTGGTAGCAGTTGGTCCACACGCGACCGGCCTGGATGCCCCGGCCCATGCGGAATGCGCGGTTGCCGTCGCGGCTCCACACGCCGGCGCCCAGTCCGTACAGGGTGTCGTTGGCAATCTCGAGCGCCTCGGCCTCGTCCTTGAAGGTGGTCACCGAAAGCACCGGGCCAAAGATTTCTTCCTGGAAGATGCGCATCTTGTTGTGGCCCTTGAACACCGTGGGCTTGACGTAGTAGCCGCCCGCCAGGTCGCCCGCCAGCGCATTGCGTTCGCCCCCGATCAGGCACTGCGCGCCTTCCTGCTTGCCCAGATCGATGTACGACAGGATCTTCTCCAGTTGCTCCTGGGATGCCTGCGCGCCGATCATGGTGGCTTTGTCGAGCGGGTTGCCCTGCCGGATGGCGGCCACGCGCTTGAGTGCACGCTCCATGAAGCGCTCGTAGACCGATTCCTGGATCAGCGCACGGCTGGGGCAGGTGCACACTTCGCCCTGGTTCAGCGCAAACATGGCAAAGCCTTCCAGGGCCTTGTCAAAGAAGCCGTCATCGGCATCCATCACGTCGGCAAAGAAGATGTTGGGGCTTTTGCCGCCCAGCTCCAGCGTCACCGGAATGATGTTCTGGCTGGCGTACTGCATGATGAGGCGGCCCGTGGTGGTTTCGCCCGTGAATGCAATCTTGGCAATGCGCGGGCTGCTGGCCAGCGGCTTGCCGGCTTCGAGGCCGAAGCCGTTGACCACGTTGACCACGCCCGGGGGCAGCAGGTCACCGATGATTTCGAGCAGCACCAGGATGGAGGCGGGCGTTTGCTCCGCGGGCTTGAGCACCACGCAGTTGCCAGCTGCCAGGGCCGGCGCCAGCTTCCACACCGCCATCAGGATGGGAAAGTTCCAGGGGATGATCTGCCCCACCACGCCCAGAGGTTCGTGGAAATGGTAGGCCATGGTGTCGTGGTCGATCTCGCTGATGCCGCCTTCCTGCGCACGGATGCAGCCCGCAAAGTAGCGAAAGTGATCGATGGCCAGGGGAATGTCGGCCGCCATGGTTTCACGCAGAGGCTTGCCGTTGTCGATGGTTTCGGCCACGGCGATGGTCAGCAGGTTGGCCTCCATGCGCTCGGCGATCTTGATCAGGATGTTGGCGCGGTCGGTGGTCGAAGTCTTGCCCCAGGCGGCCTTGGCCTTGTGGGCCGCGTCCAGTGCGGCGTTGACGTCTTTTTCGTTCGAGCGCGGGATGGCCGTGAACACCTGGCCGTTGATGGGCGAGCTGTTCTCGAAATACTGCCCGTCGATCGGTGCGACCCACTGGCCGCCGATGAAATTGCCGTATTGCTTCTTGAAGGGGTTGGCGATGCCGAGGCTGGCGATTTCTGCCATGTTCATGGTGATGTCTCCTGAGGGTTTGCGTTGAACCGGGTTGCTGCACAGCGGGGGCTGCGCAGGCACTGTGCATTGCGCAAGCGGCGTGCCAACGCGCTCGCTGGTTGCCCCAGATGCCAGCCCGGCGCGGCGCACGCCAGATTTCATGCGCGTTGCACGAGGGCGGTTAGGGGAAACCCCAGTGGGGTGCGGCTGGGCTGTGCCGGCTGCACACGGCCGCCGCAAGGTGTGCCGGGTGTTCCGTTTCGGAGCAGGGGTGTGACAGCCGTGGCACAGTGGCCGCCGGGAACGGGAACGGGAACGGGAACGGGAACGGGAACGGGAACGGGAACGGGAACGGGCGGTGGGCACGGCACCTGCCTACATCGCCTTCCCTGCTCCGACATGCGCGCCCGAGCACCAGGCCTTTTTTGCCACAATGGGCGCCGTCGAAGCACACCCCCCAGGCATGTCCACCGCACCCCACACCCTTCCGTCCAGCATTGGAAAGTACCGCATCGAGCGTGAGCTGGGCCGTGGGGCCAGCGGCATCGTGTACCTGGGGCTCGACGGATTCCGGGGCCGGCGGGTGGCCATCAAGCAGACCCATGCGCATCTGCTGGCCCAGCCCGAGCAGGCCGAGCGCTACCGCCGGCTGATGCGCAACGAAGCGGCCTTGGGCGCGCGACTGCGCCATCCCAACATCGTGCGGCTGCTCGATGCCGACGACGCGGTGTCGCCGCCGTACCTGGTGCTTGAGTACGTGGATGGCCAGCCCCTGTCGGCCTTTGCCGCGCCCGACACGCTGCTGCCCGTGACGCAGGTGCTGGACATTGCCTTCAAATGCTGCAACGCGCTGGATTACGCCCAGCGCGAGGGCCTGGTGCACCGTGACATCAAGCCCGCCAACCTGATGCTCACGCGGGGTGGTGATGTCAAGCTGACCGATTTTGGCGCTGCGTTGTCATTGCGCAGCGACGCTACGCAGCTGTCGGGGCTGGTGGGCTCGCCCTCGTACATGTCGCCCGAGCAGGTGCGCGAGGAAGACCTCACCCACCACAGCGACATGTTTTCGCTGGCGGTGGTGGTGTACGAACTGCTCACCGGCCGACGCCCGTTCGATGGCGAGACCGATTTCGCCACCCTCTACAAGATCGGGCACGAGGCGCCCGCCGTGCCCAGCCTGCTGCGCGCCTCGCTGCCCGCGCACATCGATGCGGTGCTGCTGCGCGCCCTGGCCAAGCAGCCTGACGATCGCTTCGACACCTGGGGTGATTTCGCCCAGGCGCTGCTGGCTGCCCACCAGAATCTGCCGCGCCAGCGCTCGCAGGACACCGAGGCCGAGCGCTTTGCCCGCCTGCGGGCGCTGCCTTTTCTGGCCGACTTTCATGATGTATCGCTCTGGGAATTGATGCGGCTGGGGCAGTGGCGGCGCCTGCCGCAGGGCACCACCCTCATGCGCGAAAACACGCCCGGCGATTCGTTTTGCATCCTCATCGAAGGCCAGGTGGCCGTGAGCCGGCAGGGGTGGCACCTGAGCACGCTGGGCCCGGGCGTGACCCTGGGCGAGATGACCTATCTGCGCCCGGACGACAGGGTGCGCACCGCCACTGCCGTGGCCGAGACAGAGGTGCTGTTGCTCAAGGTCCGCAACCCGGCGCTGCGCCAGGCTTCGGAAGATCTGCAGTCCCGCTTCGACAAGGCTTTCATCAAGCTGCTGGTGGGGCGGCTGATCGCCACCAACCAGCAGCTGGCGGAATGGGAGCTGGTGGCCGCGCCGCCAACGCCAGAACAGTAGTCGCGTTGGGGCTTTCGACGATGCTGTGGCAGGACGGGTTGACCAGGGCGGGGCGCGCCACCATGGAGTCTATTTGCTCATGAATTGATAGCTGTTGGCGCAGCACTGGAAAGCGCAAGCGGCCAATTTGGCGTAAAAATCAGCCAAAGAACCGGTAGCACACCACGATGGCGGCCACCACACCCGCCAGTTCGGCCAGCAGGGCGCAGGCCACTGCATGGCGTGCCCGCTGGATGCCCACTGCCCCGAAATACACCGCCAGCACATAGAAGGTGGTCTCGGTGCTGCCCTGGATGGTGGCCGCGGCCAGCGCCGCGAAGCTGTCCACGCCCTGGCTCTGCATGGTTTCGATCAGCATGGCGCGCGCTGCGCTGCCGGAGAACGGCTTGACGAGGGCCGTGGGCAGTGCGTCCACGAAGCGGGCGTCCCACCCCAGCACATCCACGCCCCAGCGGATGGCGTCGAGCGCGTAGCCCAGCGCCCCCGAAGCGCGGAACACCCCCACGGCGCACAGCATGGCCACAAGGTAGGGCAGCAGACCCTTGGCTACCTCGAAGCCTTCTTTGGCGCCTTCGATGAAGGCCTCGTACACCGCCACCTTGCGCCAGGCGCCCACGCCGACGAACAGCATGACCAGCGCAAACAGCGTCAGGTTGCCCAGCAGGGACGACAGCTGGGCCAGCGCGGCCGAACTCAGCGTGGCAAGCAGGGCCATGAAGCCGCCCAGCAGCAGTGCCACCGGCAGCAGGTAGGCGAGGACCACCGGGCTCAGCAGCGGCAGCCGCTGCACCGCGGCCACGCTGAGCAGGCCTACCAGCGTCGAGGCCGAGGTGGCCAGCAGGATGGGCAGAAACACCAGCGTCGGGTCGGGGGCGCCCTGTTGCATGCGGTACATGAAGACGGTCACCGGCAGCAGCGTGAGCGAAGACGCGTTCAGCACCAGAAACAGGATCTGCGCATTGGTTGCGGTGTCGGGCCGGGGGTTCAGCTCTTGCAGCGCGCGCATTGCCTTGAGGCCCATGGGCGTTGCGGCGTTGTCCAGCCCGAGGGCGTTGGCGGCGAAGTTCAGCGTCATCAGGCCCAGGGCAGGGTGGCCGCGCGGCACGCCAGGCATCAGCCGTGCGAACAGCGGCGCCAGCCAGCGCGCCAGCGCATCCACGATGCCCGCTTTTTCGGCAATGCGCAGAAATCCCAGCCACAGCGTGAGCGTGCCGAACAGCAGCACCATCACCTCGACCGAAAGCTTGGCCATGGCGAACAGCGCCTCGACCATGGCGGCAAAGACCTGGGCATTGCCTGCGACGAGCCATTGGCCCAGCGCGGCAATGGCCGCGGTGACGAAGAATCCCAGCCAGAGGGTATTGAGCAAGGGAAATAACTCCGCGGGGAGATGTTTAAGGACGGGGAAGCCTGAAGAATACCCCGGCCGCGCGCAGACACTTGGGGTCGTTTGGGGTTTCGGGCCTGAGCGCTTTTGGCCGGGGCCTGTACGGCATCGCTGCCACCCGCAGCTGACCTGAAAACCGTTGCGGGAATCCGCCGGTGGTACGCTAGAGAGTTCGGCTGCACGCCCGGGCTTTTGGCACGAGCGTGCGTGCGTTCGCTCCCAACACCAAAAACCAGGCGCCACCGAGCGCCACAACACCTAGGAATTCAGCCATGGGCGCCCAGTGGAAAGCAAAAGGCAAGGCACAAGTCGCAGATGCCAGAGGCAAGCTGTTCGGCAAGCTCGCCAAGGAAATCATGGTGGCCGCGCGCAGCGGGGCCGACCCCGCCACCAACGCGCGCCTGCGCCTCGTGGTCGAGCAGGCCCGCAAAGTGTCCATGCCCAAGGACACGCTCGAGCGGGCCATCAAGAAGGGTTCGGGCACGGGCGCGGATGCGGTCAACTATGAACACGTCATCTACGAAGGCTTCGCGCCGCACCAGGTGGCGGTGATGGTTGAGTGCCTGACCGACAACGTCAACCGCACGGCGCCGGAGATGCGCGTGCTGTTTCGCAAGGGCCAGCTGGGCACCTCGGGGTCGGTGGCCTGGGACTTCAACCACGTGGGCATGATCGAGGCGGAACCGGCCACTCCCGGTGCTGACCCCGAACTTGCCGCCATCGAGGCGGGCGCACAGGATTTCGAGGAGGGTGACGAAGAGGGCACCACCACGTTCTGGACCGACCCGACCGACCTGGACCTGGTCAGCCGCGCACTGCCCGCGCACGGTTTCACGGTGCTGTCGGCCAAGCTTGGCTACAAGCCCAAGAACCCGGTCGATCCGGCCAGCCTTTCGCCAGAGCAACTCGAAGAAGTCGAGAGCTTCCTGGCCGCCATCGATGCCAACGACGACGTGCAGAACGTTTTCGTGAGCCTGGGCGGCTGAGTGCCGTCGCGCTGGTGTGCTGTGCCCATCGGCGCAGCACCACCGCCCTTGTACGCCGAGCTTCCATGACCGCAGACCACTACGCCGCCCTCGGGCTGGGCGCCAACGCATCGTTGGCCGACATCAAGAAGGCCTTTCGCCAGAAGGCGTCGTTCTACCACCCTGACAAGAATGACGCGCCCGACGCCGCGCAGCGATTCCAGGCGGTGCAAAAGGCCTATGAAGTGCTTTCCGACGAAGACGCGCGCAAGGCCTATGACGACAACCGGCGCCGCAACCTGCTGGACGACCCGCTACAGACTGCGCGCGAAATCTGGCAAACCTATTCCCACAGTATTTTTTCCCCGTGAAGCTTTCTCCTTATTTTCATGACTTGCGCTCGGCCTACCAGGCCGAGCTGGACGACCTGGTTTCGGATTCGGAGGGCAAGGATGTGCTGCGCCGGCGGCTTGCTGAAAAGCGCTCCGAAATTGGCTTTCTGGTGAAGATGATGGAACTTGCCCCCGAGATGGTGGCCGTGGTGTTCCACCAGGGTTTCCGCTTTGCCCGGCCCTCTGCCATCGAGCACTTGCTCAGCCGGGGCGCAGACAGCATTCCAGGGTGGGGCACGCTCGCGGATGCCGTATCGCTGGAGCCATGGGCGGCGGGCCTGGCGCAAACCGTGCTGCGCGAGCCAGGCGGAGCGACCTTCATGGCGGTGGCCGCGGGGCTTGAATATCTGCACCAGCATGCCCGCCTGGCCCCAGCGGCCGCGCATGGCGACGGCCCCGCCGAGGACGAAACAGACGAAGAGGCCGCCGAGCATGACGACGATTACAGCGCCCTGAGCGCCGACGATGCCGCCGACCCGCACAACAGCCGCAGCCGCGAGGAGGCCAGCTCCGACTGGCTGGCCGAGGCTGGATTTGACCGCAAAGATTGAGAACGACCGAGACTCCCTGCCCATGAACCACCTGGCCCTTATCACCAAAACCACCAGCCTGATTGCTGCCGGCGACATCGTTGGCGCCGAAGCGGCGCTGGCCGACCTGGCCGATACCGAAGGCGACAACGCTCTGATGGTCGTGCTGGACCAACTGGCACCCAAGGACGTGCTGGCGGTGATGCGTGAATACGACGACTCCAAGGCGTCCGTGGTGAACATGCTGGTCACGCCTGAGCAGTTTGCGCGCGCGATGGTGCTCGAGAAGCAATACAAGGACCTCACGCACACGCACCTGCGCAACATGGTCAATGCCGTGGTGTTTCGCGACGACGCAGATCCGGTGGAATTTTTGACAGCAATTGGTGACCTGGAAGGCGGCAGCGAGGCCCTCGCCAACTATTTCGCCGAGAAGTGGAGCCGCATCGAAGCCTTTGCGCGCACCGGCACGTTCGATGCCACCGAAGACTACGGCCTCACGCTGAGCGACGACGAACTGCTGGCGTCAGGCTACGTGCAGCCCCGCATCGATCTGGACGAGGTGGCCGACCGTGACTGGATGCAGATGGCCTGGCTGCTGCGCTACGAGTGCCGCGATCTTTTCATCGAAATGCTGCTGGTGCTGCGCGCCAAGGCGCGTGCCCATGACATGGGGCTCGACGAGGGCGAAGAGCCTGCGCCTGAGGACGACGGCAAGTTTGAAACCAGTGAAACCGACCGCGGCAAGGCCACGCCTGCCGCCCGCACGTCCGACGAGGAATCCGCCATCTGAGCGCGAGAAACGGGTCCCCATGTCCGACACATCCGATACCGGAGCCGCCACGCCCGCACAGGCCCTGCAACTGCACGACGCGCGTCCGTTCCTGGAGAAGGTCCTGGTCCACGGCGTGAAGCACGGCATCCTCGATGCGTCGCGCATGGCGGCCATCGATGCCGATGCGCCCAAGGGCATCGTGCAGATAGCGCGCTATTTCGGCAGCGAGTTCCTGCGTCCCGAGCTGGAGAAGGCGCGCGACCGCATGGTCAACCTCATCAGCCTGTACCTGCTGGACACCACCGGCGGCGATCTGACACAGGCGGCCATCTCGCTGCGCGACCACTCTTTTTTGTCGCGGTCGAAGGGCGGTTCGGACATGCTCCGGCGCTTGATCGCGCTGCCCGAGAGCAGCAATTTCGGCATGGCCGGCCATGCCGACGCCGAGATTCCCCGCCTCGCTGCCTGGTCGTTGCGCAGCCATGCGGACTACCAGGCCGAGCTGGCGCGCCGTACCCACATCGCCCAAGCCATGGGTGCTGCCGAGTGGCTGGCAGAGCAGTACGGGCTGGACACGGACGAGTTGGAGTCGGCGGGCGCGGATGCCGAGGCGGTGATCCGCACGGGCCTGCTGATGCAGGTGCTGGCGCCTGGCTCCCGTGACGCGGGCGAGTGGCCCCATGCTGTGGCGTTTGAGAAGCTGGTCATGGCCCTGCGCAAAAAAAAGCCCGTGATGCCCCAGCAGCTGCGCCTTCCTCCGGGGTTGCCCGCCGACCTGCGCACAGCGATGCAGGCCCAGTGCGCTGTGGTTCTTGCCGATCTGCCCAGGTTGCTGGACGCAACCGTGTCTCTGCGCACGCTGCTGCGCCCCTTGGGCGCGTTCAGGGCACGCTACTTCCTGCTCGACGACCCACTGGCCGAACTGGACGATTACCACCGCAGCCTGGACGTGGGGGGCGCCGAGAGCGAGCCGCCCGCGCCTGCGAGCAAGACCTGGATCCGCACAGTGCAGGGCAACGACGATGAGCATTCGCTGCTCACGCTGTTTCTCTGCCTGGCCGCCGGAGTACCCAAGAAAACCCTGCTCACCGAGAAAGCCGCAGCGAGCCTGGTGCGCAAGGTCCGCAAGGCCGGCTTGCACCCCGCACTTGCCAGCGATTTCATTCGTGCACATGCGCCTGCCGTGCACCGGAACGACTATGAGAGCTTGTGGAACAGCTTTGTGCAGGAAGCGAAGGCCCTTCTTACCAGCGACCACGACTACCAGATGCATGACGCACTGGCGTTGCTGCGCCGCGAATGCAATGTGACCGGCTGAGGCGCTAACCCCAGTGCACCGGGGCGCAGGCAGTCACTGCGCAGGCAACGCGCACGGCGCTGGCGCCGAGGGCGCTCGCTGAAAGTCCGCCGGGACGGATATCCGTGCCGGCGGGACCCTCTCGATCCGCCGCAGCGATCTTTTCCTGGCGTGTTCTGCCCGTGGCCTGGGGGATCAGGCGATGGTCACCACCGCATAGCCGTTACATCACCCGGGCATCCCGGGGGGGGGCCGGAGACATCCTTCGATGGAAGGGGGGGGCTGCGTCGGCGGGGCACCGCGGCGTACGCAGCGTCCCGTCGCGGGGCTTGCGCTGCACTGCGAAGGCCTTGCTGTCGCCGACACGTCTGGGGGCAGCGTCACGCAACCGTCGGCACGAATGCCGGATCGCGTCGCATCAGGATGCGCACTGGGTCAGCGGCCGCCATCCGTCGCGAAAACCCCCTTCTACGGGGCTTTGCAGGTGCTGTGGCAAGGTAACATCCACTGTCAATCTTTTTTTGCATGGCGCCTGTCCCTTCAGGCAACCGCCCACCTGTCCTCGCTTTCGTGCACAGCCCCACCCTCGTCACACTCGCCGGCCTTCTTGCGGCATTGGTCACCAGCGTGCTGTATGCCGTGTGGTACTTCAACAAGAATATTCCAGGCTTGCGGCTGTGGATGCTGTCTTTCTTGAGTGCCTCGGTGTTTTGCGCCAGCCTGCTGGTGCGGGACTATGTGCCCGAATGGGTGTCGGTGATGCTGACGCAATCCACCATTGCCGCAGCGGCGTACCTCTGCTTTCTGGGAAGTCGCGCCTATCTGGGCCAGGCACACCCTCCGCACGGCGTGGCCGTGGCGGCGATCGTCGCCGTGATGGCCCTGGCGGTGTATTTCACGGTGGTGCATCCTCACATGGGGATACGGTTCGCGTTGGCAGGCTTTGTGGCGGGCATGTATTTTTTGCTGACGGCACATACCCTTGCGCGGGGGGGCTTTCACAACGTTCCGGTGCGCTACCTGTTCGCCATGGTGTCTGGCTTGCACGGCATTTTCCTGCTGGTGAGGCCGCTGCTGTTCCGGCTGGTTGCTCCCGGGACGGTCGAGGACGCCGATGCTGGCATGGTGGCGCTGCTGTCGCAGTTCGTGGTGCTTGAGGCCACCCTGTCCCTCGTATTGATGGCCTTTGGCGCGCTGATGCTCACCAATGAGCACATCACCCGCGAACTGCGCCACCTGGCCGAGGTGGATCCGCTCACCAACGTGTTCAACCGGCGTGCCTTTCTCACCTTGCTGGAAAAAGCCATCAGCAATGCGCAGCGCACGCAGTCGGGCCTGCCCGTGCTGGTGATCGACCTCGATCACTTCAAGAAGATCAATGACACCTGGGGCCACCAAAGCGGTGACGAAGTGCTGCGGCATTTCGTCGCACTGGCCAACGGCTGCCTGCGCAAGGAAGACGTGATGGGTCGCCTGGGGGGCGAAGAGTTCGCGATTTTCTTGCCCAACGCAAGCACCGAAGGCTCGCAGGCGGTGGCTGAACGTCTGCGCGCCCTGGTTGCACACCACCCGGCCATGACCGGCTGTGGACCTATCGCCTTGACGGTAAGCATCGGCGTGACGCAATACGGGGGCGGCGAGACCTCAGACCTTGTATTGCAGCGTGCAGACGAGGCCATGTACCGTGCCAAGGAGCAGGGGCGCAACCGCGTGGAAACATTGAGCCCGCCCGGCACCGGTGTGGGTGTTCTGCTGGTCTGATGCGGCGGCCCCGGCGCTACTGCAGGCGGCCGTCCTGAGCAGGACTGTGGCGCCGGAACGGTGGGTGGATGTGGTTTGCTATTTAATGTGTAGCGCACAATGACCGTTAAATAACCGCGTGGGGATTATTTGACGGAAATTGGTGTCCGTCGGCCGGAGTGCCAGGGTGTCGTGGGGCATTGGGCCCTTCGCCCCTACGGAGCCAAGAAGTCCACGCTGCCGGGCCGGCCGGGCAGTGCGAGGGAGGCCACTGCAGCAGGGCTGCCCGCGATCTTCTTGCCCCGCCGATACACCGCCAGCCGTGTTGCGCGCAGCCGGATGGCTTCTGCCGGGTGACGGGCCTGCAACAGCACGAAATCGGCATGGCATCCCGGTGCCAACCCGTACCCTTCGAGGCCCATCAGCCGGGCGGGGTTGCTGGTCACGGCATCGAAGCACTGGCGCATGGCGGCCTGGCTGGTCATCTGGGCCACGTGCAGGCCCATGTGGGCTGCTTCAAGCATGTCGGCGCTACCGCCGCTGTACCACGGGTCCAGCACGCAGTCGTGGCCAAACGCCACCGTCAGGCCCGCGGCCATCAGCTCGGGCACGCGGGTCATGCCGCGGCGCCTGGGGTAGCTGTCGTGCCGCCCCTGCAAGGTGATGTTGATGAGCGGGTTGGCCACCACGCCCAGTTGCGCCTCGACCATCAGGGGAAGGAGTTTGCTCACGTAGTAGTTGTCCATGCTGTGCATGGACGTGAGGTGCGAACCGGTGACACGGCCCTGCAGGCCCAGCCGCTGGGTTTCAAAGGCCAGGGTTTCCACGTGGCGTGATTGCGGGTCGTCGGATTCGTCGCAGTGCATGTCCACGCGTTTGCCCCGAGCGGCAGCCAGCTCGCACAGCAGCTTTACGCTGGCGGTGCCGTCTGCATAGGTGCGTTCGAAGTGCGGTATGCCGCCGACCACCTCCACGCCCAGGTCGAGTGCGCGCCGCAGGTTGTCCAGGCCGCCAGGTGCACGCAGCACTCCATCCTGGGGAAAGGCCACCAGTTGCAGATCGAGATACGGCGCCACGCGCTTTTTCACGTCGAGCAAGGCATGCACGGGCAGCAGGCTGGCGCTGCTGGTGTCCACATGCGAACGAATGGCCAGCAGCCCCCGCGCCACGGCCCAGTCGCAATACCGCAGCGCGCGCTCGACGATGGCCTCGTGCACGAGGTGGGGCTTGAGTTCGCCCCACAGGGCAATGCCCTCCAGTAGCGTGCCGCTTTCGTTCACGCGCGGCTGCCCGTAGCTCAGCGTGGAATCCATGTGGAAATGCGCGTCCACGAAGGGCGGGCTCACCAGCAGATCGCCAGCATTAACCGTCTCATGGGCATGGGCGTGCAGGCCCTCGGTCACTTCGGCGATGCGGCCATCCTGCACGGCAATGGACATGTGGCGGCGGCCGTCGGGCAGGGTGGCGTTGGTGATGAGCAGGTCAAGCATGGGTGCTGGCTGAAGTGTTGGTGCTGGACAGTGCGAAGAGCCAAGCTGTTCAGTTTAGGCGCAGGGCAAGGCTTTGGCGACCATGAGTGGCTGCCGTTGACCGTGCGCAGACCGGGGCTGTGATCGGGGCGGTACAGCGCACGGGTGGCATCGCTGCGGCTGTCACGCTCTTGTGATCTGGCCATGCGATCGTGAGCTTTTCATTCCAACGGGAGGAGTCACCATGAAGAAAACAACGATTGCAGCCCTTGTGGCCACCGCTTTGGTCGGTGCCTGCGGTGGGGGCGGGGACGTCGCTGAATCCCTGTCGCAGGCCGTCGGCACGAAGACGTTAGCATCCAGCGCCTACTGGAGCGGCATCGGCCGTTCCTTGCCCACGACCCCGCTGGGCCACCAGGTGGCGATCTCGTGCCACAACTGCTATGGCGACACCACTGCGGACACCGAGGCCAAGGTGTCGAAAGCATTGGGCCGTGGTTTCGATCTGGTGGAACTGGACCTGACCTTGCATGCGGACGGGAAGGTGTATGTTGAGCACAACGACGGCGAAATCGTGCACGGTACCCTGGATGCCACCTTGGCCAACACCAGCCTGCAGCAAAGCGACCGCATGCTGTTCCTGGAAGTGAAGGAAGCCTATTCGTCGCAGGCCCTGAGCGACGCGCTGATGCTGAGCGTGCTGCGCGCGGTGCGCGACAAGGGCTACGCCGCAGCGGGCCGCCCCGTCTTTCTGCGCGCCTTCATGGATGGCCGGCACCAGCATCTGGTGCGGGCCCAGGCCTTGCTGGCAGGTAACGAGTTCGCGGGCATCCGCGACCATGTCCGCTTTCACACGCTGATCGAAAGTGACATCCGCAACAACATTCGGGCCACCAAGAGCCTGGGCTTCGACGGGGTGGAGTTCCAGTACCAGACGGCAGACCTGTTTGGCAAGCTGGAACAGGCGCGGCAGTTGGGCCTGGGTGTGGGCGTGTACACAGTGCCAGCCAGCATGGGCGAGGCCTTCATCTCTGCGCTGCGTGAAGATGTGGATTTCATCACCACCGACTACGATCTGGCGGCCACGCCACTGGCCACGAACGTGCGCGCTCTGGCGCAGGAAAGCACGTCCCTGGTGTACCTGAACACGGCCGCACAGAGAGCTTATCCGCTCAGCTACCGGCGCACCAACGCGGTGGACTATTCCCTGGCCAACGGCAGCGCCATGCCCGCACTGGAGTGGCTGTCCGTCACCAGCGACGAAGACCGCATTGGCGGCAGCATGGTGTTCACCGGCGCGCAGAGCGTGACCACCTGGGATGCCGACAACGCGGCAGACGGCGGCTTTCTGGTGACGGCCGTGGTCAATTTTGACGACCTGACTTCGGGTGCCACAGCCAGCATCGTGGCCAAGAGCGACGCCGGTGGCTTTGCCCTGGAGCAGGCCGGAACCCAGCTGCGCTTTGGTGTGCATGTGAACGGCGGCTACACCTACGCCACCACACCGCTCATCGGCCTGAACGGTACCAACTCGTACTTCATCATCGGTGCATACGATGGCAACGGTGCCGTGCGCCTGTGGGTCAACAACGTCGAGCGCACGGCCTCGGTGCCGGTCTCTGGCGGCGTCACGCTCAACAACAGCCCGGTGGTGATCGGCGCCGATCCCCAGGGGGCGACGGACCGCCGCTACTTCTTCAAGGGCAAGATCCAGCAGGTGATGGTGCAGAAGTGGCGTAACCACTGACCACTGCATCCGCCGGGCCTCGCAGCGCTTCGGGCACGCCAGCGGTAAGCATGGTGCAGCGGCAACGCGCCACCGCTTTGGCGCGTCCTGGCGGCGCGCCCCTCCGCTGCTTGCCCCAATGCCGCGCGGGAAGGGGCAACGTGAACCTTCCAAAAGTGCGGCATTTATGCCAATTGGCAGGGGCTGATGGTGATAACGCACCCTTGGGTGTTGGTTTAAGACCGGAGCTGTGGGATTATTGACATGCCGGTAGGGAATTGATTCACGTTAGATGAATAATTTGATGCGCATCAAAGTGGTCCCGGGGCACCCGTCGAAGAATGCCTTCAAGCCTGCCGAAACTATGTCGTCGCGGCCCTCGGCGGGCGATCCTGAGGGATGGAAATAGCGCATGGGCTGCGGCACACAAGGAGTTCCCATGACAACCCGAAAGCTGGCGCGCCTAGCGGCCCTGGCACTGTCCACTCTGGCACTGGCCGCCATGGCCCAACACAAAGAAGGTGCCACGGCCCCCGAGGTGAATTACCAGGCTGGTTCTTCGCCATTGACCGACACGCCGATGTACCAAAGTACGAACCCCAAGGCGCCCAAGATGACGCAGGCCGAGTTCGACCGGGCTCGCCAGACGTACTTTGAGCGTTGCGCCGGGTGCCATGGCGTGTTGCGCAAGGGTGCCACCGGCAAACCCCTGACGCCCGACATCACCCTGGCCAAGGGTACGGACTACCTGAAGGTGTTCATCGCCTACGGCTCGCCCGCCGGCATGCCCAACTGGCAGACGTCGGGTGAATTCACCGAGGCCGATGTGGACCTGATGGCCCGCTACATCCAGCAAGATCCTCCCCAGCCGCCCGAGTGGAGCATGGCGGACATGAAGAAGACCTGGAAGGTCACGGTGGCGCCCAAGGATCGGCCCACCAAGAAGATGAACAACTACAACATCTCCAACATCTTCTCCACCACGCTGCGTGACACCGGCGAAGTGGCGCTGATCGATGGCGATACCAAGCAGATCATCAACATCGTCAAGACCGGCTACGCGGTGCACATCTCGCGCACCTCGGCATCGGGCCGCTACCTGTTCGTGATCGGCCGCGACGGCCGCGTCAACATGATTGACCTGTGGATGCCCAAGCCCGACAACGTGGCTGAAATCCGCATCGGTCTGGAAGCCCGTTCCGTGGACACGTCCAAGTACAAGGGCAAGGATGGCGACTTCACTGACAAGCTGGCCATTGCCGGCGCTTACTGGCCGCCCCAGTTCGTCATCATGGATGGCGACACGCTGGAGCCCAAGAAGATCGTGTCAACCCGCGGCATGACCGTTGACACGCAGGAATACCACCCGGAACCTCGCGTGGCTTCCATCGTGGCTTCGCACTTCAAGCCGGAGTTCATCGTCAATGTGAAGGAAACCGGCAAGACGCTGATGGTGGATTACTCCGACATCGAGTCGCTGAAGATCACCGAACTCGGTTCGGCCCGTTTCCTGCATGACGGCGGTTGGGATTCGACCAAGCGCTACTTCATGGTGGCTGCCAACAACAGCAACAAGGTGGGCGTGGTCGATGCCAAGGAAGGCAAGCTCGAGGCGATCGTTGATGTGGGCAAGATTCCCCACCCCGGCCGTGGCGCCAACTTCGTGCATCCCAAGTTCGGCCCCGTGTGGTCTACCGGCCACCTTGGCGATGAAACCATCTCGCTGATCGGTACCGATCCCAAGAAGCACAAGCAATATGCCTTCAAGGAAGTTGCCAAGCTGAAGGGCCCAGGCGGCGGCGCGCTGTTCGTGAAGAGCCACCCCAAGTCCACCCACCTGTACTCGGATGCTCCGCTGAACCCCGATCCAAAGGTGTCCCAATCCGTTGTGGTGTATGACATCAACAACCTCGACAAGGGCTTCACCGTGCTGCCGATCGCCGAGTGGGCAGGTCTGCCAGACGACGGCGGCGCCAAGCGCGTCGTTCAGCCCGAGTTCAACAAGGCGGGTGACGAAGTGTGGTTTGCAGTGTGGTCTGCCAAGGACAAGCAGTCGGCCCTGGTCGTTGTTGACGACAAGACGCTGAAGCTCAAGGCTGTGATCAAGGATCCCCGCATCATTACCCCCACGGGTCACTTCAACGTCAACAACACGCAGCACGACGTGTATTGATGTAGACGGCTTCCTCGCGCAGTTGCAAGACTTCGCGAGGAACCCGAACACAAAGCCGCCGACAGGGTACGCCCCGCTGGCGGCTTTTTTCATGGTGGGTGGCAGGCCGCCGCCGGGCGTGCACCTGTCACACCAGACGTGGTCAACGGGAAGGCGCCGAAAGGGGCGGAGGCGTGTTCGAGCATGTGCAGCGGCACGCGCAAGCGCTCTGGGCGCGCATGACAAGCCACCACGAGCGACAGCCAATTGCAGTGAGTTGCAGTCAGCCTGCTGTTGTTGCCGTCGATAGGCCGCGTCTGGCAGGGTCAGGCCCGAGCGATCAATGGGGCAAGAGGCCTCGGACCGCACCTCCCCTGTGCGGCCTTGGCAGACATCCGGCGCAGTGCGCCGGTGGCGAGGGTTTATTTCGTGCCGAAGATGCGGTCGCCGGCATCGCCCAGCCCGGGCAGGATGTAGCCATGGTCGTTCAGCTCGCGGTCAATCGCCGCGGTGAAGATCGGCACATCGGGGTGGGCCTTCTGCAGCGTGGCAACGCCCTCGGGGGCCGCGAGCAGGCACACGAATTTGATCGAGCGCGGCTGCAGTTTCTTCAGGCGCTCCACGGCAGCGGCTGCCGAGTTGCCGGTGGCCAGCATGGGGTCGACGACGATGATGTCGCGCTCCTGCATTTCGGAGGGCATCTTGAAGTAGTACTCGACCGGCTGCAGCGTTTCCGGATCGCGGTACAGGCCGATGTGGCCCACGCGTGCGCCGGGCACCACGTTGAGCATGCCGTCCAGAAACCCGTTGCCCGCGCGCAGGATGGACACCAGCACGAGCTTCTTGCCGTCGATGACCTTGCCGGTCATGGTTTCGAGCGGGGTTTCGATCTGCACGTCCTGCAGGGGCATGTCGCGCGTGACCTCATAGGCCATCAGCGTGCTGAGTTCGCCCAGCAGGCGGCGAAAGCTGTTGGTGCTGGCGTCTTTCTTGCGCATCAGCGTGAGCTTGTGCTGGACGAGGGGATGGGTGATGACGGTGACGTTGCTCATGAGCGAAAGACCTTGTGATTATGGTTTTGTGGGTGAGGGGTGGTGCAGAGTCAGTCTGCCAGAAAGCGGGCATAGCGCGCCATGTCGACGTTGCCGCCGCTGATCACAATGCCCACCCGGGCGCCCCGCACGTCCACGCTGCCATGTTCGGCGCCGGCGAAGGCCAGCGCGCCCGTGGGTTCGACCACGATCTTCATGCGTTCGGCAAAAAAGCGCATGGCTTCCACCAGCTGCGCGTCGGTGGCGGTGACCATGTCGTCTGCCAGACGCTGGATGATGGGAAACGTGATCTGACCCAGTGCCTGGGTCTGCGCGCCGTCGGCAATGGTGTGGGGCGTGGGAATCTGCACGATGTGACCCGCGCGGTAGGATTGCTGGCCATCGTTGCCGGCCTCGGGCTCCACGCCCACCACGCGACAGTGGGGCGCCAGGGCCTCGGCGGCCAGCAGGCTGCCCGCCAGCAGGCCGCCACCACCCACGCAGATGAAGAGGTAGTCGAGGTTGGGCACTTCTTCCAGGAGTTCCTTGGCCGTGGTGCCCTGGCCCGCGATGACGTGCGGATGGTCGAACGGGGGCACCAGGGTCATGCCGCGCTCTTGCGCCAAGCGGCGGCTGATGGCCTCGCGGTCTTCGGTGTAGCGGTTGTAGGTGACGACCTGCGCGCCGTATTCGCGCGTGGCGGCCATCTTGGCGGCGGGCGCGTCTTCGGGCATCACGATGACGGCAGGCATGTCCAGCAGCCGGGCCGACAGTGCGATGGCCTGGGCGTGGTTGCCGGCCGAAAACGCCAGCACGCCACCGCGGCGCTGTTCATCGGTGAACTGGGCGAGGGTATTGAAAGCACCGCGGAACTTGAAGGCGCCCGTGCGCTGCAGGTTCTCGCATTTGAAGAACAGCTGCGCGCTCAGCCGCTCGTCTGCGGTGGTGGAGCGAAGGACCGGGGTGCGGTGCGCCATGCCCTGCAGGCGATGGGCCGCTTCGGCCACGTCGGCGTAGGTGGGCACGGAAAAGGGCGTCTGGGTCATGGCGGCATCCTTGCGCGGGTGGGGCACCAGGAAGCGGTGCCTACGCCGTCGCATCATAGTCCGTTGCCATGCCATTTCAAGTAAAAAGCCCCGCTAGCGCTTAGCCCATCTGCGCATTCAGCTATGGATTTTGATGCAAGGCCATGAGGCGCATTGCGCAAGCCGGCCCAGGGCGCGGGAGTGAGGGGCACTGTCCGGCTGTCGGCTGTCGGCTGTCGGCTGTCGGCTGCCGTGCGGCCAGGACGCCCAGGGGCGGATAGGGCGGATGGCGGATAGGGCGAGACTGGTAGGGCCGCCATCGATGGCGTGGGCCCTTCCTTGTACTGGCGCGCCGCCAGCCGCTGGCAACGCGCAGCGCGGATGGGCTCAGCCCAGGTCGCTGAAACGCTGCAATGGCGTGAGCGCGGGAAAGCTGCCTGCGCGTTTTTGCTTCATGGCCATGACCGACTCGCGCACATGCTGGTTGCTCCAGATGGCGCCCTGCAGCCAGCCCATCTGGCGCAGGCTGTCTTCCACGCTGTGGTCGCGCGCGTAGTTCACTGCCTGCTTGGTGCCCCAGATGGCGACGGGCGGCTTGGATGCGATCTCTTTCGCGCACTGCAGGGCTGCGAAAACCATGGCTTCTTGCGTGTCGAACACCTCATTGACCAGGCCATAACCCAGGGCCCGTTGCGCACTCAGACGGCGGCCGGTGTAGGCCAGCTCTTTCACCACGCCCAGCGGGATCAGTTTGGGCAGGCGCTGCAGCGTGCCCACGTCGGCCACCATGCCGATGTTGATCTCCTGGATGCAGAAGAACGCATCCTGCGTGGCGTAGCGGATGCAGCCCGTCGTGACCATGTCCACCGCGCCGCCGATGCAGCCGCCGTGGATGGCCATGATGACGGGAATGCGCAGGCTCTCGATGCGGGTGAACGTGGCCTGCATGTCGGTGAGCAGGTCGAAGATGGCGGCGCGGCCCTCGGGGCTCTGGTCGTCCATCGTGATGGCGCCGCCGAAGGTTTCGAGCGCCATGCCCGCGCTGAAGTGCTTGCCGGTGCTGCTGATGACCAGCGCCCGCGCCTCGCCCGCCTTATGGAGACCGGCCAGCACCTCGTCCAGCTCGCGCCAGAACCTGGGGTGCATGGTGTTCAAGGCCTCGGGCTGGTTCAGGACCAGATGGGCCACGTGGTCGATGGTGCTGAGGGAGAAGCAGGTGAGGGTGTTCATGGGCTGTCACTGTAGGCCCGCCGGCATCCCGGCGGTCGTCGCCTGGGCGACTTTTGCGTCAAATGTGCCTCTTGCGCTTAATAGTTCAGCGCTGATAGCTATCAAAAAAGTAGTGTTTTTGGGAAGGCTGCACCTGCGGGGCATGGCCGTTGTGCCCCCTGGTTGCCCCGGCCGGCGCGCCCGGCCCTGCTGCGGCCAAAGGGCGGCATGCACCATGGCGAGCGTGTGCGCGGGGTTGAGAGCTCATGCGCTGCGCTCGCACGTCAATGCCGCGTCGCTCTCAACGTCTGCGTCCGCCAAACACGCTGCCCAGCACGCCGCGCAGGATTTCCTTGCCAATGGTGGTACCCATGGTGCGCACGGCGGACTTGGCCATGGTCTGCGCCAGGCCGTCGCGTTTGCCGCCGCGCGGCCCGGTACTGCCGAACAGCACGTCGTTGAGGCCGCCCAGCAGGCCGCCCCCTTCTTCGGCAGGTGCCCCGCTGGGGCCCTTGCCATTGCCCGCGCTCGCAGCGTTGCCAGCTTGCGCGCCCGCTTCGGCGGTGCGGCCCTTGAGTTTTTCGTAGGCCGATTCGCGGTCCACCATCTTTTCGTACACGCCTGCGACCAGCGAGCTGGCCATCAGCGCCTGCCGCTGCTGCGGCGTGATGGGGCCAAGCTGGCTGCCCGGGGGCAGCACGAAAACGCGCTCGGTCACGCTGGGGCGACCCTTGGCGTCCAGAAAGCTCACCAAGGCCTCACCCACGGCCAGTTCGGTGATGGCGGTTTCGATGTCGAGCCCCGGCTTTTGCCGCATGGTGGTGGCCGTGGCCTTCACGGCCTTCTGGTCGCGTGGGGTGAAGGCGCGCAGCGCATGCTGCACACGGTTGCCCAACTGGGCGAGCACGCTGTCGGGGATGTCGAGCGGGTTCTGCGTGACGAAGTACACCCCCACGCCCTTGGAGCGCACCAGGCGCACCACCAGCTCGATGCGTTCGACGAGCACCTTCGGTGCCTCGTTGAACAGCAGGTGGGCCTCGTCGAAGAAGAACACCAGTTTGGGTTGCTCGGGGTCCCCGATTTCTGGCAGTTGCTCGAACAGCTCGGACAGCATCCACAAGAGGAACGTGGCGTACAGGCGCGGCGAGTTCATGAGCTTGTCGGCCGCCAGGATGTTGACCACGCCGTGGCCGTCCACGGTTTGCATGAAATCCTGGATGTTGAGCATGGGCTCGCCAAAGAACTTGTCGCCGCCTTGCTGTTCTATCTGCAGCAGCCCGCGCTGGATG
This sequence comes from uncultured Methanoregula sp., assembly GCF_963677065.1. Lineage (NCBI taxonomy): Archaea > Methanobacteriati > Methanobacteriota > Methanomicrobia > Methanomicrobiales > Methanoregulaceae > Methanoregula > uncultured Methanoregula sp. Next base: position 3,128,094 of record NZ_OY781872.1, on the reverse strand, counting down.
GCGCCCACGCTGGCGGCGCTGACGTTGCCGTACTCGGTGGTGAACTCCTTGGCGTTGTCGCCCACGTACTGCAACATGGCCCGCAGGTCCTTCAGATCGAGCAGCAGCAGGCCGTTGTCGTCGGCGATCTTGAACACCAGGTTGAGCACGCCCAGCTGCGTCTCGTTCAGGTTGAGCATGCGGCCCAGCAGCAGCGGACCCATGTCGGACACCGTGGCGCGTACCGGGTGGCCCTGTTCGCCAAACACGTCCCACAGCGTGGTGGGGCAGGCCAAAGGTTCTGGCAGATCCAGGCCGCGCTCCTTTAGCACGGCGGCCAGCTTGTCGCCAATCTTGCCGGGCTGGCTGGCGCCCGTGAGGTCGCCCTTCACGTCGGCCATGAACACGGGCACGCCAATGCGCGAGAAGTTCTCGGCCAGGGTTTGCAGGGTCACGGTCTTGCCTGTGCCGGTGGCGCCAGTGATGAGCCCGTGGCGGTTGGCCAGGCCCGGGAGCAGGTGGCATTCGATGGTGTCGTGCTTGGCAATCAGCAGGGGTTCGGCCATTTAGGGTTTCCTCGGAGATCGGTGGCGGGCAAAAGTAAAATCGCGCCCACTAGATTAAATCAATACAAAAGGACTTCCCGTGGCAGGACACAGCAAATGGGCGAATATCCAGCATCGCAAGGGGCGGCAGGATGAAAAGCGCGGCAAGATCTGGACCCGCATCATTCGCGAAATCACCGTGGCTGCCCGGGCCGGTGGCGGCGACCTGTCCGCCAACCCCCGCCTGCGCCTGGCGGTGGACAAGGCCAAGGCGGCCAACATGCCGGCTGACCGCATCAAATACAACATCGACAAGGCCACAGGCAACGCCGAGGGCCTGACCTACGAGGAAATCCGCTACGAGGGCTACGGCATCGGTGGCGCGGCCATCATCATCGACACCATGACCGACAACCGCGTGCGCACCGTGGCCGAAGTGCGCCATGCATTCAGCAAGCACGGCGGCAGCATGGGTACGGAAGGCTCGGTGGTATTCCAGTTCAAGCATTGCGGCCAGCTGATTTTTGCCCCCGGTACCAGTGAGGACAAGGTGATGGAAGTGGCGCTGGAAGCGGGCGCCGAAGACGTGGTGACCGATGACGATGGCGCTGTGGAAGTGCTCACCGCCCCGGCCGACTTCGAGGCCGTGAAGAACGCGCTCGAGGCCGCAGGGCTGATCCCTGAGGTGGCCGGCGTGACCATGCGCGCCGAAAACACCATCGAGCTCTCGGGCGACGACGCAGCCCGCATGCAGAAACTGCTGGACGTTCTGGAAGATCTGGACGACGCTCAAGAGGTCTATCACAACGCTGCACTATGAAAGTTCTTGTCATTGGCGGCGGCGGCCGGGAACACGCAATGGCCTGGAAGCTGAGCCAGTCCCCCAAGGTGACCAAGGTGTGGGTGGCGCCGGGCAACGGCGGCACGGCCCTCTCGAACAAGTTCGAGAACGTGGCGATCACCGATGTGCGTGAACTGCGTGCATGGGCCCAGGCAGAAAAGATCGCTCTCACGGTGGTGGGCCCCGAGGCGCCTCTGGCCGCCGGCGTGGTGGACGAATTCCGGGCGCACGGTCTGCGCATCTTCGGGCCCACCCGGGAGGCCGCGCAGCTCGAGAGCTCCAAGGCCTTCTCGAAGGCGTTCATGCGACGCCACGGCATTCCCACAGCCGACTACGACACCTTCACCGATCCGGCTGCAGCCCACGCCTTCGTGGACCGCCTGGGTGCGCCCATCGTCATCAAGGCCGATGGTCTGGCTGCCGGCAAGGGCGTGGTTGTGGCCATGACGCTGCAGGAAGCCCACGATGCCGTGGACTTCATGCTGGTGGACAACAAATACGGCGTGACGCACAACGAGGGCGCGGACGGCAAGGCGGTGCCGCGCGTGGTGATCGAGGAGTTCCTCGCGGGCGAAGAGGCCTCTTTCATCGTGTTGTGCGATGGCAAAAACGTGCTGGCCCTGGCCACCAGCCAGGACCACAAGCGCCTCAAGGACGGCGATGAAGGCCCCAACACGGGTGGCATGGGCGCTTATTCGCCCGCACCCGTGGTCACGGCGGACGTGCACGCCCGTGCCATGCGCGAGATCATCCTGCCCACCATCCGCGGGATGGAAAAGGATGGCATTCCGTACACCGGCTTCCTGTATGCGGGGCTGATGATCGACGCCAAGGGCCATCCCAAGACGCTCGAGTTCAACTGCCGCATGGGCGACCCTGAAACTCAGCCGATCATGATGCGACTCAAGAGCGATCTGCTGGAGGTGCTGGGTGCCGCTGTGGACGGCAAGCTCGACCAGATGGAGCTGCAGTGGGACCGGCGCACCGCCCTGGGCGTGGTGATGGCCGCGCATGGATACCCCGAGGCTCCGCGCAAGGGCGATGCCATCACCGGCCTGCCCGTCGAGACGGACGACGCGGTGGTGTTCCATGCCGGCACGCAGCTCAAGGATGGCGTGGTCAGCGTGACGGGCGGCCGCGTGCTGTGCGTGACGGTGCTCGCCGACAGCGTCAGGCAGGCGCAGCAGCGGGCCTACGACGTGGCGCGCGGCATCCACTTCGATGGCGCTCAGTACCGCCGCGACATTGGTCACCGGGCGGTGAAGTAGCACTCCCTGCGTTGCCTTCTGGGCGGCCTCACCCTCTCCGTCGGGAGAGGGCGTTTTCAATGGCCTGACACAGCCAGGTCCTCGATGGCGTTGGTTTGATGCCTGTTTTATGGGCTGTAGGTGGCGCTTGGCGCAATGGACAACTGAAATGCAACCAACGGAATTGAATCCGGCCACCACGGTGGCGACTGTGCGCAGCTACCTGCTGGGCCTGCAGGCCCGCATCACCGATGCGCTGGAGGCTTTGGAGGGAGAGGGCGGAGCACGTTTCCTGGCCGATGCCTGGAGCAAGCCGCCCGGCGAGCCGCTGCAGGGTGACGGCATCACCAAGATACTGGAAGGCGGCCGCGTGTTCGAGCGCGCGGGTTGCGGCTTCAGCCATGTGCGCGGCCCGCAACTGCCGCCGTCTGCCACGCAGCACCGGCCCGAGCTGGCGGGGGCACCGTTCGAGGCCATGGGCGTGTCGCTGGTGTTCCACCCGCGCAACCCCTACGTGCCCACGGTGCACATGAACGTGCGCATGATTGCGGCCGGCCACCCTGGGCAGGCTCCCACCTGCTGGTTTGGCGGCGGCATGGACCTCACGCCGTACTACGGGTTTGAGGAAGATGCGGTGCACTTCCACCGCACCTGTCACGACGCCTTGGCGCCGTTTGGTGACGACAAGTACCCGCGCTTCAAGCAATGGTGCGATGAGTACTTCTTCCTCAAGCACCGCAACGAACAGCGCGGCGTGGGGGGGGTGTTTTACGACGACTTCTCGGAGCTGGGCTTTGAGCAGAGCCTGGCCATGACGCAGTCGGTGGGCGACGCCTTCCTGAGCGCCTACCTGCCCATCGTTGAGAAGCGCCAGGGCACACCCTACGGTGAGCGCGAGCGCGATTTCCAGCTCTACCGCCGGGGCCGTTACGTCGAGTTCAACCTGGTCTGGGACCGGGGCACGCACTTCGGCCTGCAGTCGGGTGGGCGTACCGAGTCCATTTTGCTGTCCATGCCGCCGCTGGTGTCATGGTCGTACCAGCGTTCGGACGCCGCCGATTCGGCCGAGGCGGCTCTTGCGCGGCAATTTCTGGTGCGGCGCGACTGGCTCTCTGGCGGGGCTGACGCAACGCCCTGACAGCCGTGAAAACAGCAAAAGCTATAATTTCAATAGCTGCCCGCGCTTTTCACATGAGCGCAAGAGGCCAAAAACGCCTCGAACTACTGCGGCGCCCCCGCACAGCACCTGCGCAACACCCCAGGCGCAGCCCGCTGGCTGTGCGCTGCGTTGCACGCTATATTGATTCCATTCCCTCTCTAATCACCGCCTGATGACCACCTCCACCAAATCGGAAACCGCCGCCAAAAAAGACGTCACCAAACTCCAGCGCGCCATCGTCGATGGCTTGGAAGACGTCAAGGCGCAAGACATCCAGGTCTTCAACACCGAGCATCTCTCGCCGCTGTTTGAACGGGTGATCGTGGCATCGGGCACCTCCAACCGCCAGACCAAGGCCCTGGCCGCCAGCGTGCGCGATGCGGTCAAGGAAGCCGGCTTCTCCAAGCCGCGCATCGAAGGCGAAGACAACGGCGAATGGATCATCGTGGACTGCGGCGCCGCTGTGGCGCACATCATGCAGCCCGCCATCCGCCAGTACTACCGCCTGGAAGAGCTGTGGGGCGACACGCCCGTGCGCCTGAAACTGGGTGCTGCCAAGCCGGTCTCCAGCGCCGCCACCCAGCTGGCCGACAAGAAGTCGGCACAGAAGGCCGCCAAGTCGGATGCCAAGGCTGCGAGCAAGGCGCCCTCCAAGAAGGCTGGGGCCCCTACCGTAGCCGCCCGTTCAGGCAAGGCCACCGTCAAGGCGGTCGCCAAGACCGCTGCGAAGACGGCAGCCAAGACAGCACCCAAGCCGGCTGCAAAAACTGCGGCCAAGGCAGCGCCTGCCAAATCGGCCGCCAAGACCAGCGCCTCCAAGCCAGTCAGCAAGACCACCGGCGCCGTGGCCACCAAGAAGCCCGCCGCCACCAAGACCCCTGTCAAGACGGTGGTGGTCAAGCCCGCTGGTGCCAAGAAGCCTGCGGCCAAGAAGTCCCCCGTGGCCAAGTCTCCACGCACGGCAGCCAAGCCAGCTTCTGCACCGGCATCCAAGGCGGCTGCCAAGCCCGCCGCCAAGAAGGCCCCGGCCCGCAAGGGCTGATCCGTGGCCGCAGCGGGCCAGCATCGGCGCGCTGCGGTGACCACCTTCACGCATCCAGGTTGATCCATGAAGCTGCTGATAGTGGCGGTCGGGCAGCGGGTGCCCGACTGGGCCCAAACGGCGTACGACGACTACGCCAAACGTTTCCCGCCCGAACTCAAGGTGGAGCTCAAGGCCGTCAAGACCGAGCCTCGTGGCTCCAAGACGCTGGAGACTCTCTACGCAGCGGAGCGCGAGCGGATCGAAGCCGCCATTCCACGCGGTACCCGCGTGGTGGCCCTCGACGAACGCGGCACCAGCCTCACCACCAAAGCCTTGGCCGAACGGCTCAAGGGCTGGCAGCTGGGCGGTGACGATGTGGCGTTGGTCATTGGCGGCCCGGACGGGTTGGACCCGACCTTCCGCCAGGGCGCGCACGAACGCATCCGTCTGTCGGACCTGACCTTGCCGCACGCCATGGTGCGGGTGCTGCTCATCGAGCAGCTGTATCGGGCTTGGTCGGTGAATGCAGGGCATCCGTACCACCGTGAGTAGCGCGGGTGCGTGATGGTGCATGCTTTTTTTACTGCGTTTTTCATAGCTGCTCGCGCTTGATGGATAAGCGCTAGAGCTGGTTTTTATTCAAAATCCGTTCATGCCTGACTTCATCTACCTTGCCTCTCAAAGTCCGCGCCGGCGCCAGCTGCTTGAACAGCTGGGTGTGCGCCACGAACTGTTGCTGCCGCATGCTGATGGCGAAGATGCGGAAGACGCAGAGTCCATCGAGGCGGTGTTGCCCGGCGAAGCGCCCACGGCCTATGTCGAGCGTGTGACCGGTCTCAAGCTCGATGCCGCCGTGGCCCGGCGCACGCGCCGTGGTTTGCCCGAGGCCCCCATTCTTTGCTCCGACACCACGGTGGCCCTGGGCCGCACCATTTATGGCAAGCCCGACGATGCGCCACATGCCGCGCGCATGCTGGCTGAACTTGCGGGGCACGAGCACCGTGTCCTCACCGCCGTGGCGCTGCAGGTTGGCGCCAAGCGCCTGACGGCGTTGTCGGTTTCTCGCGTGACCTTTGCCTCCATGACGCCTGCGCAGATCGAAGCCTACGTGGCCACTGGCGAGCCACTGGGCAAGGCAGGCGCCTATGGCATACAGGGCAGGGCGGCGGCATACGTGCAGCACATGGCCGGCAGTTATTCAGGCATCATGGGACTGCCCATGTACGAAACGGCGCAACTGCTGCGCGCGGCGGGCTTCGCGCTCTGACCCCCCCGTGATCCGCTGGCGGGCCCTTTAGGCCACGGGCTTCCGCCGAATGGGGTCGGCGCCCGGCAACTGTCCTTCGCAGCGCCATGCAGGGGCCGCCGACACTGCGCTGTGGAGAAACGTTTTGCCTTTGATTACCGAGAACGACAAGCCATGCAACAAGACATCCTGATCAACTGGTCGCCACAGGAAACCCGGGTGGCCGTCGTCGAGCACGGCGCCGTGCAGGAGTTGCACATCGAGCGCACGTTGGAGCGCGGCCTCGTGGGCAATGTCTACTTGGGCAAGGTGTCGCGCGTGCTGCCGGGTATGCAGTCGGCCTTCATCGACATCGGTCTGGAGCGTGCGGCGTTTTTGCATGTCGCCGATGTGTGGCAGCGCCAGGATGGTGGCGAAGCGCCCATGTTCGCGCGCAAGGGTGAGCCTCCGGTGCCCATTGAAAAACAGGTGTTCGAAGGCCAATCGCTGATGGTGCAGGTGATCAAGGACCCCATCGGCACCAAAGGGGCGCGCCTGTCCACGCAGATCAGCATCGCCGGGCGCTTGCTGGTGTATCTGCCCCAGGACGACCATGTGGGGGTGTCCCAGAAGATTCCTGCGGCCGAGCGCGATGCTCTGCGTGCCCGTCTGCAGGCACTGGTGGGTGACAAGATGTCGGGGGGTGGCGGCGGCTTCATTTTGCGTACGAACGGCGAGGACTCTTCCGATGCCGAACTGGCTGAAGACATTGCTTACCTGCGGAAAACCTGGGCGCGCATCAAGGAGGCATCGCTCAGGCTGCCGGCCACGTCGTTGCTTCATCAGGATCTGGATCTTCTGCAGCGCGTACTGCGCGATCTGGTGGGCGACCACACCCAGACCATCCGCATCGACTCGGTGGAGCAGTTCCATCGCCTGCGCGCGTTTGGGCAGGAGTTCATGCCCGCGGCAGCCGGCAAGCTCCAGCACTACAAAGGCGAGCGGCCCATTTTCGATCTGTATTCGATCGATGAGGAGGTATCGAAGGCCCTCGGGCGCCGGGTAGATCTCAAGTCGGGCGGTTATCTCATCGTGGACCAGACTGAAGCGTTGACCACTGTCGACGTGAACACGGGTGGTTTCGTGGGGGCGCGCAATTTTGACGACACCATCTTCAAGACCAACCTCGAGGCTGCGCAGGCCATTGCGCGCCAGCTGCGGCTGCGCAACCTGGGCGGCATCATCATTGTGGATTTCATCGACATGGCGCGCGAGGACCACCAAGAGGCGGTGCTTACCGAATTCAAGAAGCAGCTTGCACGAGATCGGGTGAAAACCATGTCGGGCGGTTTCTCGCAGCTGGGACTGGTGGAGATGACGCGCAAGCGGACCCGCGAGTCTCTGGCCCACATGCTGTGTGAACCTTGCAGCGCTTGCCAAGGGGCTGGGCAGGTGAAGACCGCGCGCAGCGTTTGCTACGACGTCTTGCGCGAAATCCTGCGCGAAGCCCGCCAGTTCAACCCGCGGGAGTTCCGTGTGGTGGCATCGCCGCGCGTGGTGGAATTGTTCCTGGATGAGGAAAGCCAGCATCTGGCTGGCTTGAGCGATTTCATCGGCAAGCCCATTTCGCTCCAGGCTGAAAGCGCCATGGGGCAGGAGCAGTACGACATCGTCCTGCTGTAGCGAAAGGGTAGGAGGGCCTTTTGGCCGTACAGCGGTGGATTGCTATAACTCGCGCACAGGACTGTGGAAGGCGAATCATCGCGGAAGCTATCGAACGGGTCGCTCGAATCCGGAACCGCCCAAAGGACTGCGATGTTGTCCAGCTCTTCGTGGACGCGTTGGAAGAGGCGGTTGCTGGGCAGAGTTGAGTGCAAGAAAGCGCTTGTTCTTTCATCCGAGCTCCTTTTGCGTGCTATAGTCGAGGGCTTCGCTGCACGGAGGTCTTCTTAGGAAGGTTTCTGGTGGCGGAGGAAAAAAGAAGGCGGATTTGGGTTGGACTGGGAAAAACCCGGTATATAATTCAAGGCTGCGCTGAGACGAGCGAGTTGCTGGAAACGGTGATTGGTAAGGA